>NZ_JBISEP010000023.1:0-49009 GCF_044383835.1 Paraliobacillus sp. JSM ZJ581 | reverse complement strand
GCGTACCAAGTAAGAAGTAACCCAATCATAGCATGAGCCCAGACCTGAATGATAGGTGTGGGCTATTTGACGCTTACATTCATTATAAGTTTCTCCAAGCAAAATTTTTTTGAAATCAAAATCCCATTTTATATCATCAATTTCTATTCTATGCACTTATATTCCTCCTAAATTAACAATATTATATTCTTTAATCTTCAGTTGCAATAAAAATTTCAAATCGTAAAATTAAACGAGACATAAAAAAAGAAATGTCCTGATACACTCAATTTATAACCGTAAGCGTAAAATAGATTATGTGGATCAAGATTTGGATAAAAACTTATTGTCTCGTTTAATTTGACAAAGCAAATAAAGCAAAACCTTTAGCTGTTCAACATAGATTTAAAGAAATAACCTGTACGATTTGGAGTCAGAATTATATTTATAAAAAGATGTGTTAGAATAAATAATATGCCAAAAACATTATTTAAAACAAGATTATTACTTTTTCATATTTTTACATGGAATTTAATGCGAATAAAAAAATGTCAACAGAAAATGGAAAAGTAATTAAAATTTTGGTAACAATTATCATAGTTACTATTTTACTTGCAACAGGAATGATTTATATGAACTATTTTAATAAAAAGAAAGAGATAACTGAGGTAATAGATGCTAATATAACAGAAAATAACTATGAAGATAAGATAAAAGAAAAAGAGATTTCTTTTGATTGGAAACTAGGAACATATTATGCAAACATTGTTTTTAAAGATGAAACAGAGAATTATTATGAATTTTATGTTAAAGATGATTCAAAAAAACTTATGTAATAGGGTACAGGTATAATGGAAATGAAGAAATAATAGACAAAGAAGAAGCAAAATATATAGATAATTAAAAATTAAAATCAATGAGCCTTATAGTTAGTATGATATGCTCCCCTCAAGGTAGACAGATTAAAAAATGAAAATCTGTTTTCAACTTAAGGGGAGTTTTTTATGTCCGATAAATGTAAATTTACTTTAGTCCGTTTAAGTATGAAGTATTAAAGGCATACAAGAAAGAAAACTATACGTTAAAAGAATTATGTTCAAAATATGAAATTGAAGAAAGGACACTAGTGTCTCATTAATTTTATAAGGTGTTAATTCACATTTTTTGTTGGAAAATAGTTTATAGCAATAGACAAAACTCGCCTTTCTTTTTAATTGAACTGTGATAGAGTATGGCAAAGTAAGTCTCTAAGATTGGAGAGAGTAGTCATGAGTGACAAAGAAAAAATTGTTGTGAAGTTAAATAATGAAAAAATAGAATTAGATAGTCAGAAAACGGTTTCACCTTATGATTGGTATAAGGAGCAGGCAGCCTCATTAGATGAGCAGGATAGTGAATTGGATGAATTGGAACGACGGACACCGGTTTATACAACCTCCACTCCGAAAAAAAAGAAACATCGATATATCAAGTCCATTTTATTAACAACAAGTATTGCTATTATTGTAGGTATCGGCTTTGGCTTTGGCGTCTTAAAAATGTTTGTTGAATTAGACAAGACCGACACAACAGTATCTTCGGATCAGTCTATCCCAGTAGATGGTGAAGAAAAAACAGGCAATAACATATCGAATTCAAAAAAACAATCTGTTACATTAAATAGTATCTCCGCGTTTATTGTTCAAGCAGGGATGTTTTCTACCGAGGATAAAGCAAATGAATGGAAAGAGAAAATGAAACAAGCTGGATTCAACGTTTTTTCTTGGAAAGCAGACGATGGAATTCGCTTATTTACTAGTGTCCATTTGACGCAAGAAAAAGCAGATCAAATGGCTGAGAAGTTAGCTAAATCAAATTATGAAGGCTATGTTCGTCAGTGGAGTACAGAGGAAAAGGCAATAGACTTAACAGTAGAAGAAGGAAAATGGTTACAGGGATTTGCACCACTATTTCTTAGTATGATAGAAAACGATACAGGTGAAAAAGCGTTAGAAGGTAAAATAGCAGAGTGGAATGCTTGGGTTAAGGCTGCGCCAAAAGAGATTTCAGACGCTTTAGTCACTTTGAAGCAATCAGCTAGTTCATTTTCTAAAGCTATAAAAGACGATGCGTCACAACGATCATATTATGATCAATTAATAAAAACATGGTATCAATATGATCAATTATAATTTTTTATAGAAAATAGTTGATTGTAACTAAACTAGAGAATGAAAATACTTAAATCGTACTGTAAATGATGTGTTTAGGATGAATAGTATTCTTGTTTATACCAATTTAGCTATTTGTTTTTTAGTATCTATATTCGTAAACTTAATCATATTAAAGTCTTTTTTATGAATGAGGTGGAATTTTGAATAAAATACATGTCACAATGAAAAATGTACCTGCACAAGATCGCCCTAGAGAAAGGTTAGCGAAATTAGGTGCGCACCACGTTTCTAATCAGGAATTACTGTCTATATTATTAGGAACAGGTACAAAAGAAGAGTCAGTACAAGCACTCGCGCAACGGGTTTTGATGCATTTTGAAGGAATTAATTTGTTGCGTGACTCGACTTTGGAAGAATTAACGGCAATTAAAGGTATTGGCACGGTAAAAGCGGTTGTTATTCTTGCCGCGATTGAACTTGGTAATCGAATCAATCAGCTAAAACCTCAAGAACGTTATTGTATAAGAAGTCCAGAAGACGGTGCTAACTTTGTAATGGAAGAAATGCGCATGTTGAAACAGGAGCATTTTGTTTGTATCTTTCTCAATACGAAGAATCAAGTCATTCATAGACAAACCGTATTTATCGGGAGTCTTAACGCCTCGATTGTTCATCCTCGTGAAGTGTTTAGAGAAGCGGTGAAACGTGCTGCCGCATCGATTATTTGCTGTCATAACCACCCGTCTGGTGATCCTTCTCCCTCCCAAGAAGATATTCACGTAACAAAAAGATTAGCCGAGTGCGGTAAGATGATTGGTATAGAACTTTTAGACCATTTGGTTATCGGTGATCATAAATTTATTTCATTAAAAGAAAAAGGATATGTATAGTACTATCTATTTTTTGTATTTTTTCGTATAATTATATAGACGAAATTTTTATTAGCGCCATTTTACAAGTTTTCTTGTGCTTGGCGCTAATTGCTATGATAAATGGAAATATCGTCCTAGCCATTTCATGTTATGATATTTATAATAAAAAAATATTACTTCATGGATATAATTTTTTAAAAAACGAATAGACAATGTAAGTTTTAGAGAGGGAGATTTAAGTTGGCATTTAATTTTTCACAAGATTTAGGTATAGATTTGGGTACCGCAAATACGTTAGTTTACATGAAATCAAAAGGTATCGTTGTTAGAGAGCCTTCCGTTGTTGCACGTAACAATTCAACAGGTGATATTGAAGCGGTCGGAGGTGATGCACGTAATATGATTGGTCGTACACCAGGAAATATTTCTGTCATTCGACCTATGAGAGACGGTGTTATTGCAGATTATGATACAACTGCTGCAATGATGAAATATTACATTCGTTTAGCACAAAAAAATCGCTCTGCCTTTGCTAGAAAACCAAATGTCATGGTTTGTGTTCCTTCAGGTATTACAATGGTAGAAGAACGTGCAGTTATTGATGCTACAAAACAAGCAGGAGCTAAGGAAGCATATCCTATTGCTGAGCCGTTTGCTGCAGCAATAGGAGCAGGGTTACCAGTTTGGGAGCCAACAGGTAGTATGATTGTTGATATCGGTGGAGGAACAACAGAAGTAGCTATTATTTCATTAGGTGGTATTGTTACAAGCAAATCGATTCGTATTGCAGGTGATGATATGGATGATGCGATTATTCACTATGTTAGGAAAAAATATAGTCTAATGATTGGTGAACGTTCAGCAGAATCAATAAAAATGGATATTGGTTATGCAGGAAAACCAGCAGACTATGCCGAAATGGATATTAGGGGAAGAGACCTATTAACTGGCTTGCCAAAAACAATTACGATAACAGCAGAAGAAATTTCTAGCTCTTTAAATGATACGATTAGTGCAATTGTTGATGCTGTGAAAAGCACCTTGGAAAAAACCCCACCAGAATTAGCAGCAGATATAATGGATAGAGGGATTGTCCTATCTGGAGGCGGAGCATTACTTGCAGGGTTAGATCAGGTTATAAGTGATCAGACAAAAATGCCTGTTTTCATTGCCGAAGATCCTTTAGATAGTGTAGCGATAGGAACTGGAAAATCGTTAGAATATATTCAACACTTTAAATCACAACCGAATATTGCTACAAGATCAATGGAATAAGTGGGTGTTCATGCATGTCTTTTTTTCGAAGGAAAAGATTGTTTACAATATTAATCGGAATCATTATCCTTGTCGGTTTAATTGGATTCTCGATTCGTGATAGAGAAAAACTAAGTGCTCCAGAACAATTCGCTAAAGATGCGACCAGTTGGATGCAACAAATTATTCATACGCCAGTAGAGTATGTATCATCAATTTTTACTGCTATTGATGACATGAAAAATGTGTACGATGAAAATCAACGCTTAAAAGAAAAGCTTAATCAGTATCAACAAACATTATATGAAGTGCAAGAACTTCGAAAAGAAAATAAAAAATTAACGTCAATTATTGATAAGACAGATTCTGATAAAATTGATGCTTATCATCCGATTCAAGCATCTGTTACTGCTAGAAGCCCTGAACAATGGTTTAGACAAGTCACTATCAACAAAGGGTTGCAAGATGGCATAAAGAAAAATATGGCTGTTATTACTGGTGAAGGAATGATAGGTAAAATTCAATCAACATCACAGTTTTCCTCAACTGTCTTATTGTTAAATGGCTTTGATCGTTCAAACCGCATTTCTGTAAAAGTAAATTTACCTGAACAAGAAGAAGACGCTAGTGGATTTATTTTAGGTTATGATGAAGAAAGGGAAGCATTATTGCTGGAATTTACTGATTCAAATCATGAAATTAAAGAAGATTCGTTCGTATTCTCTTCTGGATTAGGTGGCGTGTTTCCAAAAGGGTTAGAAATAGGTAAAATAACTGAAGTAACAATGGATCAATATGGTTTAAGTAAAGTAGCTTACGTAGAGACGTCTGCAGATTTATCTGATATTTATCATGTCATTGTTGTTGATCGACAAATGGATCGTGCTTCAGAAGAAGCAAAAGGGGAGGAAGAATAGCAATGTCGCGTATATATATTCCTCTCTTACTTCTTTTCTTATTTATAATGGAAGGTATTGCTTATGACTTTATACCAGCTGCTGTGTTACAGAAAGATTGGTTGTTTATTGCGAATTGGGCATTTATCTTCCTCATACTAATGGCTTTGTTTTATGATTTGGAACATACCTACTACTCGGTCTTAGCTGCTATCATCATTGGGTTAATGAGAGATATTATTTACACCGACATTATTGGTGTCTACATGTTTGCTTATGGACTGGTTATTTATTTCATTCATGGATTGCGAAAAGTATTACATGCAAATTTCCTTGTAACACTATTATTAGTTATTTCTGGTTTGGTGTTAGTTGATAGTGGTGTATCATTTGTTTATTATTCTATTGGGATCAACAACATGTCAATTATCAATTATCTTTCCTATCGGATTTTACCAACACTTGGTTATAACTTAATTGCTTTTTTTGCTCTGTATCCCATTTTCAAAAAACAATTTTTAAAATGGTCGGAACAACGATTTGCTAGCAAAGGGTCATAGTGTTTTTTTGAACAATATCTAATCGGATTTTAAAGTATAATTTATAAAGAAAATATAAGCGTTTTAATAACCTATACACGATAACAAAGATTGTTAATGACAAGAAGAATGAGGTGAACCAACCGTGACAATAAACAAGCAGCTGATTACCATTAAAGGAACACGGGATGGCTTAACATTGAACATAGATGATTCCTGTTCTTTTCGAGCTGTATTAGATGAATTGGATCGCGTCCTATCTACGGAGTATATTGATAAGGATGCCCCTATGATTACAGTTGCGATCCATTTAGGTAATCGGTATTTACATAAGGAGCAGGAACAGACACTTCGCGATTTGATTCGAAGTAAGCATAAATTAGTTGTACAAGCAATTGAATCGAATGTGCTTTTAAAAGAAGAGGCACTAAAATGGAAAGATGAGAATGAAATGAAAGTAATTACTAAAATGGTTCGTTCCGGTCAAGTTATCGAAGTAGTTGGAGATGTACTATTGATAGGAGACATCAACCCTGGTGGAAAGTTGATTGCAACAGGAAATATTTTTATTTTAGGTAGTTTAAGAGGAATTGCTCACGCAGGTGTTCATGGTAATAGACAAGCAGTAATTGCTGCATCCTACATGCAACCAACACAATTACGCATTGCAGATCATATAAGCAGATCACCAGATTATGAATCAGCTGGTGTCTATATGGAATGTGGCTTTATTGATGAGAGTGAAGAAAAGATAGTCATTGATCGATTGCAAATTCTTACACAAAAAAGACCAGAGTTAAATGGGTTTGAAAGGAGAATTTTAAATGGGTGAGGCAATTGTAATCACTTCTGGAAAAGGCGGTGTTGGTAAAACAACAACAACGGCAAATTTAGGAACAGCACTAGCATTAAATGATAAGAAAGTTTGTTTGATGGATACGGATATAGGACTTAGGAATTTAGATGTGGTTATGGGATTAGAAAATCGTATTATCTATGATATTATTGATGTTGCACAAGAACGTTGTAAACTGAAGCAAGCATTAATTAGGGATAAGCGATTCGACTATTTATATCTTTTACCAGCTGCACAAACAAGTGACAAAACGGATTTAACTCCTGAAGCAATGGTGAAAATGATTTCGGAATTAAAGCAAGAGTTTGACTATATTTTAATCGACTGTCCTGCAGGTATTGAACAAGGTTATCAAAATGCTGTTGCTGGAGCAGATAAGGCTATTGTTGTTACAACACCTGAAAAATCTAGTGTGCGTGATGCAGATCGAATTATTGGTTTGTTAGAAAAAGAAGATATCGAACCTCCGAAACTAGTGATCAATCGCATTCGTAATCATATGATGAAGAATGGGGATATGCTAGATATTGATGAAATTGTTCAAGTTTTATCTATTGAGCTTCTAGGGATTATTGCCGATGATGATGAAGTGATCAAAGCGTCTAATCATGGAGAACCTGTTGCATTTCAACCAAACACGAGAGCGTCCATTGCATATCGAAACATTAGTAGACGAATCTTAGGTGAATCTGTACCTTTACAATCTTTTAAAGATGACAAAAGCGTGCTTTCAAAAGTGAAAAAATTCTTTGGCGTACGTTCATAAGAAAACAAAAAGTATTTACAAACAAACGTAAATACTTTTTGTTTTCTTATATATGAGTGATATTCTTAGACTAAGCTCTGAGTTTAATATGGAAGTGTATACATATTAAACAAGTTTCGTTCATAGACTTGTACAAATCGTTTATGAAGGAAAGTGAAACTAATGAAAAAAAATGTTGAACAGATTAGAAAAGAAATCGCTCGACGTAAACAGAAAAAATCATCAACTGCTCCTCGCAAAATTAACAACCTATCCACTTCTAGTGTGAAATATTTTTTAGATGATGAAGAGAAGCATGGTTATATGCCAACGTATGGTAGCTTATCGCAATCATCAGATAAGCATAAACTATTTTCTGCATTTTTATTAAAAACAATGATTTCTGCAATTATCTTTATGTTTTTTACAATCAGTCATCAGATTGACCAATCATGGTTATCAAAACCGAAACGTTGGGCGACTGCCGCTTTAACTGAAGAATTTCCTTTTGCAACAGTTAATCATTGGTATCAACAGCAATTTGGTTCACCTTTTGCATTTGTTTCTAAGGATACAACAACCTCAACAGAGCCTGTCTCTGCTTTACCAGTGAACGGAACCATTAGTGAGTCATTTCAAGTAAATGGACAAGGTATCATGATTAAAGCAAATGATCCGTTGAAAGTCTTTTCAATGAACAAAGGAACGGTTGTTTTTGCAGGTAATGATCGTAAGACAAATAAAACAATTATTGTGCAGCATCCTGATAAAAGTACATCGATTTACGGAAATTTATCTGATATTCATGTTAATCAATATCAATTTATTAAAGCGAATCAACAAATAGGTATGTTTACTCCATCAAAAGATAATGAAAAAGAGTTATACTTTGCGATTAAGAAAAATAATCAGTATCTCGATCCAGTGCAGGTGATTCAAGTTGATGATGCTTCGTAATCACCTGCCACCACTTGTTATTCACCCAACATTGTGGTTCAGTTTAACTGTTTCACTACTGACCGGTACGATCATGGAATTTATCATTATTTTCTCTATTGTATGTATCCATGAGTTCGGGCATTTTGTTGCGGCAACTTTCTACAAGTGGAAAATAAGAAAAGTAATGTTGTGGATGTTTGGTGGAGTGATGGAAACAGATGAATATGCTAATCGCCCTTTACATGAAGAAGCGGTGATAACATTAGCTGGTCCCGTGCAGCATATAGGGCTGTTTTTTTTATTGCAGTGGATCGAACAATTCTCCTTGCTTTCAGATTCAATGTTGAACTTAGCTCATCAATATAATTGGACAATTCTCGTGTTTAACCTACTACCTATTTTTCCATTGGATGGTGGGAAATTATTATTAACGATACTATCTTTTCAATATCCATTCCGAAAAGCACATACGATCACTATTGTGACATCAATTGTTTTTACAATATCCTTAATAGCCTTTATGCTTTATCAGCAAAATGTGGCGTTTAGTACCTTATTATTATTTGCTTTTATCCTGTGGGAAAATAGATTAGAATGGAAACAACGCTTTTATGTTTTTATACGTTTTTTATTGAATCGCCAACAGGCTGTGTATGCTAACCAAAAAAAACGGCCAATAGTAGTACCTACCCAAACCAAACTAATTGATTTATTTAGTCAATTTCATAGAGGCTATCATCATGAGATTTATATTCATAATAGTTTACGTGTGAGGAATGAAAAGCAATGTCTTTATACATATTTCACATTGAAAAATTATTTAGCAACAGTCGAAGATGTGCGTGAAAATTAGTAGAAATGAGGTTCACTTGTGGTTTCTTTTTATATTTTTGATGAAACAACCGAAAAAATAGCCATTGCAATTGAAAACAATCAAATAAAAGAACTGTTGATTGACCGTCCTGATCATCCCCAACAAGTAGGCAATATTTATTTAGGAAAAGTAAAAAATATCGAGAAGGGACTGCAAGCTGCATTTATCGATATTGGTGCAGAAAAAGATGGTTTTTTGCAGCGGAAAGAACTTCCGTTTAGCCCAGACAAACGAATAGAATCAATCATTACAGAAGGACAGACATTGATCGTTCAAGTAATGAAAGATGCGTATGAATCAAAAGGGGCTAAATTAACAGCGAATATCACTTTACCTGGTCAACATTTAATTTATTTACCATACGGCAATCATATTGTCGTCTCTAAAAAGCTACCTGCGTCAACGATTGAAGCTAAGAAAAAAATGGTTGCTTCGTTGTGTAAAAACAACGAAGGAGTCATTGTTCGAACAGCTGCTTCAGAAGTAGAAGATGAAGTGATTAAAGTAGAATTTAGCCTATTGCGGGATCAAATGAATCAACTATTCAATCAGGCTAAATCAAACAAAGCTCCGTCCCTTCTTTTAAATGATTCTGCTGCTGACCGCCTAATTCGTAGTTATCCACTAGCCGAAATTAAAGCGATTAATCTAGATAGTAGTACACGTAGTAAACAGGTTAAAAAACAATATCCAACAATGGTCAGTAAGATTCAGTATAAAAGGTCATTAGAACGATTATTGCCAATAACAATGGATCAACTTTTTAAACAATTACTTGATCCAACAGTTATCTTACCGAACGGGATTACTTTAACGATAGAAGAAACGGAGGCAATGAATGTTATAGATGTCAATTCTGGAGGATTCACTGATCGCTACCATCATGATAAAACTTACGTGAAAACCAATATCATGGCAGCAAAAGCAATTGCAGAACAAATACGATTACGTAATTTATCTGGTATCATTATCATTGATTTTATAAATATGAAATCAACAAAAGAACAACCGAAGCTAATTCATGCTTTAAAAAAAGCTCTTGCTTCCGATCGGGTTCCTTCTGTTATACACGGATTTACTAAACTGGGATTGTTTGAGCTAACGAGAAAAAGAGAATCTCCTTCTATTACTAAATTATTAGGAGAACAACTCGAAACAAAAAAAGTTAATTATGCTCCACTTTCATTTGTATTTAGTCTAGAACGTATATTGTACCAATATCAATCAGGTGACGTAGAAGCATTATTAATTCAAGTAGAACCAAAAGTAATCGAATTATGGCATCAATTTATTGACCATGAAAAAATTGAAACAAATATCAAACAATCCATATATTTTGAACACTCAAAAGGAGTACAAGGCTTCCATGTTAAACGAGCTGGAACAGAACTTCTTATTAATGATTACATGGAAAAGAATAAAGATCGAGTTATTGACAAACTGGTCTGATTCATGATAATATCAATACGTTATTCATCGTAGCACCTGTTGCTACAACCGCACAGAACAGGTAACATATAAGTTGTTTTTTACAACACCTGTATGGCGAGTCTGAGTTTTTAAAGGAGGTGCAGGTAGTATGTACGCTATTATTGAAACTGGTGGTAAGCAAGTGAAGGTTGAAGAGGGACAAACAGTTTATGTTGAGAAGTTAGAAGCAGAAGCTGGAGAAGCAGTAACTTTTGACAAAGTACTTTTTGTTAGTGGAGATGATGTAAAAGTCGGAGTTCCTTACGTTGAAGGTGCAACAGTTGCGGCAAAAGTTGAAAAACAAGGTCGTCAAAAGAAAGTAACTGTATTCAAATACAAACCTAAAAAGAACTACCACCGTAAACAAGGTCATCGTCAGCCATATACAAAAGTAACGATTGAAAAAATCAATGCGTAAGGTTGACTAATATGATTAAAGTTACGATTTATCGTAAATCGAATAAGAAAGTTTACGCTTTTGAGTTAAGCGGGCATGCAGAAAGTGGTCCTGCTGGTCACGATTTAGTTTGTGCAGCAGTGTCAGCCGTTTCATTTGGGTCCGTGAATGCTGTGATAAAGCTTTGTGAGATTGAGCCAATTATTGATCAAGGTGGCGAAGGTGGTTACCTATATGTCGAGCTTCCTGAACAAGTAGCAATCCAGACACGTGAGCGTGCTGAATGGTTACTTGAGGGAATGATTGTTTCATTAGACACCATTGAACGTGATTATGGTCAATACATTACCATCTCTGAAAAATAAGGAGGTGCAAACTAATGCTACGTTTAGATTTGCAATTTTTCGCATCTAAAAAAGGTGTGGGTAGTACAAAGAACGGTCGTGATTCAGAGTCAAAACGTCTAGGCGCAAAACGTGCTGATGGCCAATTTGTTTCTGGTGGATCAATTCTTTACCGTCAACGTGGAACAAAAATATATCCAGGCGTCAATGTAGGGCGTGGTGGAGACGATACGCTTTATGCTAAAACAGATGGTGTAGTACGCTTTGAACGTGTTGGACGTAACCGTAAAAAAGTGAGCGTATATCCATTACCAGCAACACAAGAAGCATAATAGTTACAAAAATGAAACCAAACTATTCAAGAAATGAATGGTTTGGTTTTTTGTATTACTGCCTTGTAAACATGGATAGATACTATATGTGATTGTTTAACTAGTTTAGTTAGGAAGTGCGAATGCTAAGGGTTTTATGAAGCTATACTGACAAATGATGAAAACATTAAAAGGAACCAAAAACACATATAAACGGAATTAAACTAACTCATTTTTAATTTACATAAATATATTGAATGAAATCTCCAAAATCAAAAAAACTAAATTAAGATGTATTTTTCTAATTTATGCTTGCAGTAATAACGTATTTTTTTATTGCTAAAATTACACCATAAGGATAGATTCTGCAACTATTAACTTATTTAGTCCTGTATATAGTACTATTAACAACTTCCTTATATTTTACTAAAAAGCTTTAAAAAAGATGTTCAATAGGAAAAACGTAAAACCAATGCAATCAATTTGTGGATAAATTTTCTTTTAACAGACATTTATTTTTGCTATACTTTTGGTAATGTAGGATAAGGTGGTGTAAGATATGAGAGAAGAAGAAGTGATGAAATTGTTACGGCATTATCGTCATGATTGGATGAATGATTTGCAAATTATCCTTGGTTATGCACAAATGGGTAAATTAGATAAAGTTGAAGAAAAAATAAAACATGCAGTTAGCCAAGCAGAAAGAGAACGTAAATTACAACGTATCCCACTACCAAAAACGGCATTACGGATTATACAATTGAAATGTCACTATGAAAACTTTCGAATCGATCATTCGATTAGGATAGATGATAACATTTATGCCGATGATGAAAAATTAGTTCAACAATTAGATCAATTGATGCATCATTTTGTCGCTCATAGTATGAAAACAAGTCTTTATCATGGTACAATAAAACTTCATCAAATGAAGAATAACCATTTACAAGTGTCTTTCGCTATAAATGGTACCTTTAAAAACAGAGATGATTTATTGAAAAAAATCGTAAAAATAGATCACTCAATAGAAGTAGAAACAGAAATGAGTTCATATAAAGAAGCATACACTAATTTAATATGGACAGTAAATTGAAGAGGTGACAAAATGTTTGTCGATCAGGTAAAAGTATATGTGAAAGCTGGTGACGGTGGAAATGGCTTAGTTGCATTTCGCCGAGAAATATATGTTCCTATGGGGGGGCCAGCAGGTGGTGATGGCGGTAACGGTGCAGATATTGTTTTTGAAGTAGATGAAGGATTAAATACACTAATGGACTTCAGGTATCAACGTCATTTTAAAGCAAAACGTGGAGAAAATGGAATGAGTAAAGGCCAACACGGTAAAAATGCTGCACCAATGGTGTTAGCTGTTCCACCTGGAACAACGGTGAAAGATGAACTGACTGGAGAAGTACTTGCAGATTTAACCGAACATAGTCAACGCGCAGTAATCGCAAAAGGGGGTCGTGGCGGTCGCGGTAATATTCGTTTTGCTACACCACGAAATCCTGCACCAGAACTTGCGGAGAATGGTGAGCCTGGTGTGGAACGTGATATTATTATCGAGTTAAAAGTACTTGCTGACGTTGGCTTAGTTGGTTTTCCAAGTGTAGGAAAATCTACTTTACTGTCTGTCGTAAGTGCTGCAAAACCTAAAATTGCAGATTATCATTTTACTACATTGGCTCCAAACCTTGGGGTTGTTGATACCGCTGATAATAGAAGCTTTGTTATGGCAGACTTACCTGGTCTCATTGAAGGTGCGAGTGAAGGTATTGGATTAGGATATCAATTTTTAAGGCATGTGGAACGAACGAGAGTGATCGTGCATGTAATCGACATGGCTGCAACAGAAGGTCGTGATCCATATGAAGATTTTGTTACGATTAATGCAGAACTTCGTGAATATGATGAAACTTTAATGGAACGTCCTCAGATCATTGTAGCAAATAAAATGGATATCCCAGATGCAAAAGAAAATTTAGAAATATTTAAACAGCAATTAACTGGAGATCATTTGATATATCCGATTTCTACAATAACAAAAGAAGGTGTGCGGGATTTATTATTTGCTATTGCGAATAAATTGGATGTAACACCTAAATTTACAAAGCCTATTGAAGATGCACCTAAGCGTGTAGTCTATCGTCATCAAGAAGAGCCAGTGGCATTTGAAATAAGTCGCGATTCTGATAGGGCGTTTGTCTTGACGGGAGAGAAAATTGAAAAATTATTTAAAATGACTGATTTTTCAAGAGATGAATCTGTACAACGATTTGCTCGTCAAATTCGTGGGATGGGAGTAGATGATGCACTTCGTAAAAAAGGTGCCGAAGATGGCGATACAATTAGAATAATGGATTATGAATTTGAGTTCATTGAGTAAAAACAGGCCGAATGTGAAACGTGTATCCAACTTTCGGACCGCGACAGTAAAGGGGGATTGTTTGACATGTCAGAAAGAGAAGATACCTTTTATCTCATTCGAAGTGATTTTCTTCCGGAATCGATGCGAAAGACACTCGAAGCAAAGCAATTACTTGACAGAGGAAAAGTAAACTCTATCTTTGAAGCTGTCAAACAGGTCGATTTGTCAAGGAGTGCTTTCTATAAATATCGCGACGCAGTATTTCCTTTTAAAACAGTTATTCAAGAACGTATGATTACATTGTTTATTCATTTAGAAGATCGGGCAGGGGCATTATCAAAACTGTTAACTACAGTAGCTCAAGCTGGTGGGAATATACTAACGATTCATCAAACTATACCGATACAAGGCAAGGCTAACGTAACTCTTTCATTAGATGTGCACCAAATGAAAGTACCAATTGAGCAACTGATGAATAAAGTAAAAGAGCTTTCATTTATAGAAAAGATTGAAATAGTAAGTTCAGGTGGGTAAAGGGGAGAATGTAATGGCAACAAGAATTGGTTATTTAGGTCCTAAAGGGACATTTACAAAGGCGGCCGTGGATGCTATTTTTAACGATGAAGATAACCAAGCTTATAAAACAATTCCAGAATGTATAGATGCAGTAAAACAAGGATATGTCACATTTGGTGTGTTGCCTTTAGAAAATGCGTTAGAAGGTACAGTAAATCTTACCATAGATTATTTAATTCAATATAAAATGTTGAAAATAGTAAGTGAAGTCGTTATGCCAATTCGCCAACACTTGATGGTGTATCCATATAACAAAAAAAACTTGGGAAACATTACAACTATTTATTCACACCCTCATGCTCTCGCGCAGTGTCATCGTTTCTTACATAATGGAATGAGGCATGTAGTGACAGAAACGTTCACTTCAACAGGAGCAGCAGCAAAATATGTGAGTGAGCATCCGGAGCTTCCTGTCGGTGCCATTGCGAATGAACACGCTGCAAAAGAATATGGATTGGAAATTGTAAAACATGACATTCATGATTTTTCTAATAACCATACTCGTTTTGTTGTTCTACACAAAAATGATAATGCGGTACGATCCAAACAATTAGAAGAAACAGGGTATAAAACAACGTTAATGATCACATTACCTACAGATCATGCTGGTGCACTTCACCAAGTTTTATCCGCTTTTGCTTGGAGAAATATTAACTTATCAAAAATAGAATCAAGACCAATGAAAACAGGTTTAGGCAATTATTATTTTTTAATTGATATTGAACAACAAATGGATGATATTTTAATACCAAATACGATACTAGAGCTAGAAGCACTCGGATGTTCTGTAGAAGTATTGGGAAGCTACCCTTATTATCTAATTAAATAAGGCAGCACTTTTAAAAAAATCATTATGTTAAAACAAGATCGCACAGTAATGAAGACAAATCATCACTGTGCGAGTTTTTTAGTTGAATAGGGTGAAAGTATTTAGTGAAATAGTTCATTTTATAGTCAGGAAGCTTGTATATCGTTGCATATAATCTTTACAAAAGTGAAAACATAGAGTGCATTTCCTTAAGATTCCCATGTACTAATTATTGTTAATAATTATACCGAGCTTGTTAAGTTGTTGATAGGCCGCATCTAGTTGCTCTTCACGATCTGCTTCGATTGTATGCAGATGAACACCATCAGTTAATTGCAGCAAGTATGGTGCGTTGGTTGTTTTGATCCGTTCAATAAATTGTTTTACCTCTTGTCTATTACTAACCATAATAGATGCTTCAAGATCTCCATAGACTGGGTGCTCTATAATGACATTTTTTACTGTTACTCCTTGATCAACAATACAATCTAACTCTTCTTTCGTTTGTGATCTGCTATGGTTACAAGCAATGATTCGTTGAACCTTTTTCTTCTCTGATACTTGTTCCAAATACATATAACCTTGACTAGTTGCTATAATAGGTTCTTGTTTTGCTTTTAATAGGGAGATATCCTGGACGATAACTTGTCTACTAACACCGGCTTTTTCAGCTAGATCTGACCCAGTCATCGTTTTTTTTTCTTCTTTTAACCAAGATAACAGTTGTGCACGTCGTTCTTGACCAATTAATTTTTTTGTCGATGTCATCCTACCGTTTCCTTTCTATATTGCATACCACTTATTAATCATATTTTCGCATACTTGAACTGCTTTTGCTAGCTCTTCTTCTGTGGTGTTTTTACCAAGTGATAAACGAATAAATCGTTTTGCTTGATCAGCTTGATATCCTAGTGCAAGCATCGTACGGTTTGGTTCCTGATTGCCTATCGTACAAGCACTGCCCGTTGAAATTGCTATTCCTGCTTGATTGAAGTGGAGCATAGCATAGTCACCAGGAATGTCATTGAAAACCATACCAATGATAAAGGGGAGTTGTTCATTGAAAGTTAATATTTCAACAGGTAGCTTTCGAGCAAGTAGCTGATCCTCAACTATTTGTCGTAATTTATACATATAGCTGAGCTGTTTTTTTTGATTAGCCACAACCTTTTTAGCTGCTGTCACAAAAGACGCAATTGCAGGGACATCAAGTGTACCGGATTCGATTTCTTCCTTTGTTAGATGTAAGCGTCCATGCAAATACAATGCTCCACTCCCTTTAGGACCATAAATTTTGTGACTAGATAATGCATAGCTATCTACTTGTAGTGATTCAATATGAATTGCTAACTTGCCAAATGCTTGTATGCCATCGCAATGAAACAAAATTCTTTTTGCTTGTAATAGATTACCAATTTGTTGAATCGGTTGAATTGTACCTATTTCAGAATTTACATGTTGAACAATGACTAACACGGTGTCGGTTCGAATTAATTGTTTGAGTTGGTGTATATCAACTATGCCATTAGATGTAATCGGCAAGTAAGAAATTTTGTAAGATTGCTCCGCTTCTAAACGTGTCAAATGAGTAACGATGGATTTATGCTCCAATGAACTGACGATAATATGCTTTCCTTTTTTCTTTCGTTTTTTAAGTAATAAATCTATGGCGAGTTGATTAGCGTGTGTTCCTCCTTTTGTAAAATGAATTGTTTTTGGATTTACATGAAGGAGTTCGGCTAATTGTTGTTGACTGTATGTAACGACATCATTAGCTGTTGTTCCGATGTCGTGTAAACTGAATGTATTTCCATATGCTTGTTTGGCTATTTTTGAATACACGGTGATCGCTTCATTTGACATGGGAGTTGTTGCAGCATAATCTAAATAAATCATTTTAACCATCCTACCTTCAACATTTATTAATAATATTTTAAAATAAACATTGCTATATGTAAAGATATATGTAAAGATATGTGTAAAGACATAAGGTGAGGTAGGTGAGCAATAATAAGTACACAAAGGAAAGTTATTATTATTGGTAGTGGAATAAGTGCTAGTGTTGTAGCGATAGATCTCTGTAAATATAAAGAGGTTGTAATGATAACGAAAGGGTTAGAAAGTAATAATACCATTCGAGCACAAGGAGGTATTGCTACAGTTGTTAATGAGACGGATCGCTGGCAATACCATTATGAAGATACATTGCATGCCGGTTACCATACAAATAATTCTGAAGCAGTTAAATTATTAGTAAGAAGCGGTCAACGGTATATAAAAGACTGGATAAACCAAGGATTTCCTTTTGATAGAGATCATAAAGGGAAATTACTTATTGGTAAGGAAGGAGCTCATAGAGATCAACGTATTCTTCATGCTGGAGGCGATGAGACTGGAAGGAGAGTACTAGACTTTTTGCATAAACAGATTCAAGAAAATGTAAAGGTTCTTTCAGAACAAACGGTGACTCAATTAATTGTAGAAAATAATGAATGTATTGGAGTAGAAATGATAGATTGTAAAGGACATGTATCAATAATGTACGCAAATGACGTTGTTTTAGCTACTGGTGGTTGTGGTGGATTATTTGAAGTGACCTCTAATCATCGATCTGTCATGGGAGAAGGTTTTTCCTTAGCATATTATGCTGGAGCAACTTTAAGTGATCTAGAATTTATCCAATTTCATCCTACACTACTTTGGAAAAATGAGCATTCATTTGGTCTGGTTTCAGAAGCTATAAGAGGGGAAGGAGCGCAATTAGTATTAGAAAATGGGGAGCGTGTAATGAAAGATGAACATGTACTTGAAGATTTAGCTCCTAGAGATATTGTTTCTAGAAATATAGAAAAATTAAGAAGAGCTGGTTTTGATGTTTTCTTAGATATATCAATGATTAAAAACTTTCAGAAGAAGTTTCCTACTATTACAAATCTATGTGAAAAAGCTAACGTAGATTTAACAAAAGGAATAATTCCAGTAGCCCCAGGTGCACATTTTAGTATGGGAGGGGTAGCAACCGATTTACAAGGACGTACGGAAGTGAAAAATTTATATGCAGTTGGTGAAGTGGCATGTACAGGTGTTCATGGTGCAAATCGATTAGCAAGTAATTCATTATTAGAAGCGCTTGTTTTTGGCAAAGAAGTAGCTAAAGCAATAAAGGATTCACCTACATCAGCTAAAGAGATGAATCTAAAGAGAAGTAAAACAGATGTTACACATGAAGCGAAACGAATTGCTTTACCATCGGTACAAGTATTACGTCAGAAAATGAATAAATATGTTGGGATTTACCGAGATGGTCTTGGCTTACGCTTCATGAAGCAATGGTTAGAAAGTTTTGATTTGCATCGGCGTATTCATACGATCCCTCCTTCTCAAAAAAAAATGTATCACCAAACAATGGCAGCTTGGCTTATCGTAACGTCTGCATTAGCAAGAACGGAGAGTAGAGGTGCACATTATCGTCATGATCACCCAATAAGCAAAGCGGGACTGGAGCAATATCATATAAAACGAAGACGGTCAATTCACAAACCGCAAATGATCGCTGGAGGATAATAAATGAATCCTATTAAAGTAAAAGAACAATTAAAATTTTTTTTGTTTGAAGATATAGGAGATAAGGATGCAACTAGCCAATCATTGTTTGATACGAACCTTATGGGTGAGACATATGTGATCGCAAAAGAAACAGGCATTTTATCAGGGGTTGATACGATAGCTTATGTGTATCAAATCATTGATCCATCCATTTATGTTGTTTCTTATATGCAAGATGGTCAAACGATTGAAACTGGTGATGTGATTGCAAAGATTAAAGGAAGTATTGCTCATATTTTGATGGGGGAGAGAGTAGCATTGAATGTTATACAGCGAATGAGCGGGATTGCCACGTTAACAAATCGTGCAGTACAATGTTTAAATAGCTCACATACAAAAATTTCCGACACGAGAAAGACTACACCAGGTTTGCGAATGTTTGAAAAATATGCAGTGACATGTGGTGGGGGTGTCAATCATCGATATGGGCTATACGATGGAATAATGTTGAAAGACAATCATATAGAGCTATATGGTTCCATTACAAATGCTGTCAATAGGATACGATCAACAATTGGTCAGATGGTTAAGGTAGAAGTGGAAACCGAAACCATTGATCAGGTGAAGGAAGCTGTATCATGTGGGGTTGATATTATTATGTTTGATAACCAAGATGCAACATCTGTGAAGCAATTAATTAACTATGTTCCGAAGTCTATAATTACAGAATCATCTGGAAATATTAACCTTAAAAATATAGCAAGCTACCGTAATACAGGTGTTGATTATATATCATTAGGATTTATCACGCATAGTGCGAAGGCATTAGACATTAGTATGAAAAGCTAGGGGAGGAGAAAGATGCAAACACTTGATTTTTTAAAACAAATGGATCAACAACTTCCTGCATATTATCGGCAACTATCTGATAAAGAGATGATGGATAAAATTGCGTGGATTAAAGAAGAATTAGGACCTAAGCTTTATATACCTGGTCACCATTATCAGAAGGATGAGGTGATTCAGTTTGCCGATGATACAGGTGATTCTTTACAATTAGCGAGACTTGCCAAACAGAACAAAGAAGCTACCTATATTGTGTTCTGTGGCGTGCATTTTATGGCAGAAACAGCTGATATGCTTACAACTGATGATCAGATTGTTATCTTGCCTGATATGAAAGCTGGTTGCTCTATGGCAGACATGGCTAATATGGAACAAACGAGACATTGTTGGAATGAATTACAACAACTGTTTGGAGATACAATTATCCCATTAACATATGTCAACTCTACAGCAGAAATTAAAGCATTTGTTGGTAAGAATGATGGTGCAACAGTAACCTCATCAAATGCAAAAGAGATGGTGAGATGGGCTTTTACACAAAAAAAACGAATTCTTTTTTTACCGGATCAACATTTAGGTAGAAATACTGCTTTTGATTTGAACATTCCATTGGATGCGATGGCTGTTTGGGACCCGATTAACAATCAACTAAATAGAAAAGGAAAGCTTGAAGATGTACAAGTTATATTGTGGAAAGGACACTGTTCCGTGCACGAAAATTTTACGACTAACAATATTACTCATCTTAGAGAAAAAGAGCCGGATAGGAAAATTATTGTTCATCCAGAATGCAAATGGGAGGTTGTTCAGCAATCGGATTATGCTGGTTCAACAAAGTACATTATTGAAACAATTCATGCAGCACGTTCGGGATCAAAATGGGCAATAGGTACGGAAATGAATCTTGTGAAGCGCCTAATGAAACAATATCCTGATAAAGATATTATTTCATTAAATCCCCATATGTGTCCCTGTTTAACGATGAACCGGATTGATTTAGCTCATTTATTATGGTCATTAGAATCATTGAAACAAGGAAAAATTATTAATCGTATTCAAGTTGATTCAACTATTTCAAAGTTTGCAAATAAAGCATTAGAAAAAATGTTAACGACGGTATGAATAATAAAAAGAACAAACGGATCGAAAAGAGCAAAGCATTCGTTTGTTCCTTTCTTTAAAATACATTTAACAAAACAATCTTCTTTTTTTAAAAAAAGAATCAACTTTTTGGGTCATTCGCATATGTTGTTAATGAATCAGACTGCTAATTATTCTGTGTTTTGTTGATTAAAATAAAGGAAGGAGTTACAATGTTGAAAATTCATATTGCGCAAAAAGGGGATACCCTATGGAAGCTTGCTCAAGCATATAATGTGGACTTTGAAGATTTAAAACAAATGAATACCCAATTAGCGAACCCAAGTATGATAATGCCAGGAATGAAAATTAAAATACCTTCTTCTGCAAAGCAAGTACAAAAACAACCAACAACGGATAAAACAATCCACCCTTATAAAAATATGTCGCCGAAAGCAATGCCTGTAGTAAAAGAGGACGATAAAAAAATTGCACCAACCGTAAAAAAAGAAATGCCAAAACCTGCTCCAAAAAAAGAAATGCCAATGCAACCAATTCAAATGCCTAGCTTACCTGATTTTTACTCAAATAATTATAATATTGATGTAGACATAGAGGATAATGACACAGAGATAAATCAGTATGCTTTCCATCATCAGATGAATCAACAACCAGTCCAGCAACAACCTGTCCAACTACCAGTCATGCCTGTGTGTTATATGATGCCGCCATGTATTCCGATGTATCCGATGCCACATCCTCAACCGATGCAACCAAAACCAAATCATTGTGTTGAACCTGTTGATCCTTGTGAAACTTTTCAAACACCACAACAATGGATGCATCAACAACCAATGATGCCATCCTATTATCAGGCCGAAGAACAAATGGAGTCTTCAAGTGTAGAACTGCCGCCATTACCAAATCAATCCATGCCAATGCAACAACCGAATCAGCAACTGCCATATGGTGATTGGCCACCAATGATGCAACAACAAGCTTCAACATGGTCCCCACAGCAGAATTCCATGGAGCATATACCATATATGGGAGTGCAAGGGCCAGGTATGCCACCACAAATGACGCAACCTTTACCTTACCAACCGATGTCATCACAACAGCCTGGTGTGCCAATGCCTCATCAAGGGAATATAAATCCTTACCACCAACAAGGTGTGTATCCTTATCGTGAGAATAACGAGGAGAATGAGTAACAATAGAAGAGACGATTCCATGTTGAATCGTCTCGCTACTTTTTTAACCAATCAAGCGTGTTTATCAATTCAATCGATCAGATTAATAAAACCATCTATTTATTTAATAAAGGACGAGCAAAATCAGCAATTTATTTTAAAGGGATATCGAAAACTAGAAATAATTGATAAGCAATGGGCGTTATTTGATCAATTAGATCTGTCCTTTGTTATACCTTTTTGTTATTTTCCGAATCAAAAAAAATATGTAACATGGGGGGGCTACTATTGGACTTTACAGAAATTTTATGCAACAAGAAAATTAGATTATTACAACAAAATCGATCGAGATCATGCTTGGAAAGTAATGAAACAATTTCACAAGGAAACAGATGGAATTACTTTGTCAGATCAACCTCATTCAACAGCTTTTGTATCGAAGTGGAAAAGTCGATTAGCTAAATGGAAACAGTCAAAGGATCTAATGCATCATTTTGGTTATCAAAATGTATATCAAGAAATTGAAAAACAATTAGTTGAAAGTATCGCTTGGTTTGTTTCGATTAATAAACCAGTAATTGAAAAACAGCCTCTTTTTCAAAAAAATTGGATACATGGAGATGTTGCTTCCCATAATTTTTTAAGCGATAATAAAGGTAATGTATATTTGATCGATTTTGACTTATTGTCCCCCTCCCCCTCTATCTATGATGAGATACAGCTAGGACAACGGTTTTTACCATACATTAATCACGATTTTAATCAATTGTATACATACATAGAACCAGTGACAGAACAAGCCTATGAACTTTTTTGTGTTGCTTTAACAATGCCTACTGATTTTGTTCGTGAATGGTGGTATTTTGTTATAAAAACGAAAGAAATGGCTGACATCTCAAATTATCTAGTTGATTTTCAATTAAGCTGGGAGGAACGGAAACAATTTGTTGAAACGATAAACAAAGAATTATATAGATAAACGTGGAAGGGGTAAAAAAAATGCAAGAAACAGCAAGTAAACTCGTAAAATGGCTACAAGAACAAATACAATTAACCGGTGTTAAAGGTCTTGTTGTTGGTGTAAGTGGTGGGATTGACTCGGCGGTCGTGGCTAACTTAATAAAACGTGCTGCTCCAAATAACTCACTTGGTGTTATGATGCCGTGTAACAGCAATCCACAAGATTTAATACACGCCAAAAGTGTGGTTAATGCTGCAGGAATTGATCATATTACAGTAGATTTAACTAATACACACATAGTTATGCTAAAAGAAATTCAGGAACAACTAACACAAGCGAATGTGTTTAATAAAGAAAATGATCGACTTACTGATGCGAATCTTCGTGCACGTTTACGAATGAGTACGTTATATAGTGTTGCAACGAACCATAATTATCTTGTCGTAGGGACAGATAATGCTGCAGAATGGTTTACCGGTTATTTCACTAAATATGGAGATGGTGGTGTGGATTTAGGTCCTTTAATTCACCTTACGAAAGAAGAGGTGAAGCAACTTGCTCAATATCTCAATGTTCCTAAAGAAGTGATTAACAAAAAACCAAGTGCAGGACTTTGGGAAGGGCAAACTGATGAAAATGAAATGGGAACGAGTTATGCGATGATAGATAGTTATTTAAAAGGAAATGAAATCCCTGAAAAAGATAAAAGAATTATTGAACAATTACACAAGAGAAGCGCTCACAAACGAGAATTACCAAAAACACCAGAAAAATTGTAACACTACATGTGATAAACCTCTTTGTTAAATATAAAATAAGGAGGTTTTTGCTGGTTTATCGCTTCGTTTTTCTAGTGTATATAGATATGTTATAGTGTTAGCGGATAATCGATTTGTAAGAAAGGAGTTCACACATATGGCAGGACATTCTAAATGGAAAAACATTCAGCGTAGAAAAAATGCACAAGATGCTAAAAAAGGAAAAATATTTATGAAGATGGCAAAGGATCTTTATGTAGCGGCAAAGGAAGGCGGGGGAGACCCTGAGATGAACCCTTCTCTCCGCTTAGCAATTGATAGAGCTAAAGCAAGTAATATGCCAAATGATAATATTGACCGTGCGATAAAAAAAGCAACAGGGGATTTAGATGGATCAAATTATGAAGAAGTCATTTATGAGGGGTATGGTCCTGGTGGAGCTGCTATTATGGTTGAATTACTAACAGATAACAAAAATCGAGCAGCTTCAGATGTTAGACATGGGTTTTCTAAATATGGTGGTAATTTAGGGGAAAATGGTTGTGTGTCCTTTATGTTTGATAGAAAAGGATATATCGTCATCGAACGTTCGGCAACAACTGTTGATGAAGATACGATGATGCTTAGTGCGATTGATGCAGGTGCAGAAGAAATGGAAACAACAGAACAAACATTTGAAATTTATACTACACCTGAACAATTTCAAGAAGTAGTGCAGCAACTAGTAAGTGAAAATTATCAGTTGTCTATAACAGAAGTAACAATGTTTCCACAGACATATACGTCATTATCTGATGATGAATCAGATAAAATGATACGCTTAATTGATCATTTAGAAGAACTTGAAGATGTACAGGAAATTTATCATAATGCAGAAATCGATGACTAGCAATAGCTTTTAGGTACTGTTACAATTCAGAAAGACTTTTTTAATTGATCGATTTAGAATACAATGATAAAAAATATAATGAGGTGTCTAATAATGGATGAATCAAATGATTGTGAGGATTTACAAGGTCAACAAATAGTTAAAAAACAAAAAGCGATTGATCGATTAGAACATTTTCAAGCGGATAATAAAGAATATTATGTTGTTTATCAAAAAAAAAATCAACAAGCAAAAAGGAGTTTGCAGTTTAATAAAGTGGAAAAAAGATCAGATGATACTTTTTTAATCGCAATGCACAATGAAGATACGGTAGATGCTGTACGTTACTATCATGGAGAAGAGTTAATTGTTCATCAAGATGAAATTATTCAATTACAAATTATTGACCCCGATGAATATGAATTTGTTGTGTATACGGATTAATATTTTCCTGCGTGATGTTGTATGAAGTCGATTGAAGTATCGAAGGAGTCACTGATTGTTTCTTTAACTTAAAAATATAAATGGATAACATTCACACAGTAAAAAGCATAAACTTCAACAAATTGGTTAAACATAGAAATAACGGCTGTTAATCAATGAATAAGCCGATTCAATCTATGCTTGACTGAGGTGTGAAAAATGAAAAAAAAGATTCATTTAATTGGCCTTGCGATGCTCATGTTTCTTGTAGGATTTAGTACACATGCTGTATTGTTAAAGGAAAATATGCCGACTGAAGGCATGGATAACGAAACGACAGAAGTGACTAATTCAACTACTATTGTTGCTGAAGAACCATTTCAATTATCTGTTACACTACAAAAACAATATTTAGATGGAAATATAACTGAAAGTACGGAGAAAAAAACAATTCATGCGATGGAAGATTTTTGGTCTAAGTATGAAGATTGGCAATTAATTGATCAAAGTCAAGAAGAAATGATCTTTAGAAAGCAGATTGATGATATTTCTCCTTACCTTAAACAATCTGGTTATTTTGGATTGCAAAATAGTATGCTCTCTATCTTTGAAGGTGAGCCGATTCATCAACAAGTTATTCAGTCTTTTTACCAAATTGACACAGATACATTAGAAAGCAGACAAATGGAATCACTACAAAAAGGAATCAAGATCGACTCTAAAGAGAAATATTTACAAGTTCTCGAAGTCTATAGAGACCTTTCACCAACTAAAGAAATGAATGGATAACAAGCAAAGTGGCTCTAGTCCTTTGCTTGTTTTATTTGCTATACTGGATAAAGTGAAATAAATAAGCTTTATGATCTATATAGCAATTAGAAGGGGTATTACTTTGACTGTAAAACATGTGCGAACGTATGATTGTATGATAAAATAATAGTAGACATAACGATTGGATTAGTGGAGAAGGAGTAACGATTAAAATGATAGCTTATATATATGGTAAACTTGAAATCATTAATGAAACATCTATTATATTGGAGGCAAATGGTGTTGGTTATGAATTGGTCTGCGCAAATCCATTGCATTTTCAAAGTAAGTTAGGTGAGAAATTACGAGTATATACTTTTCATCACGTAAGAGAAGATGCACAAATTTTATATGGATTTGCCGATCCTGAAGAAAAGCAGTTATTTTCCAGAGTGCTTCAAGTATCCGGTATTGGTCCAAAAGGCGCATTATCTATTGTAGGTACAGCAAGTGTAAATGATCTTGTTGTTGCTATCGAAACAGAAGATGAGAAATTTCTTACACGCTTTCCTGGAGTAGGAAAAAAGACTGCAAGACAAATGATCCTTGATTTAAAAGGAAAGTTAGCTGTTGAGTTTAATGTGACTACACAAGAGAAGCAAACTGAAACGACAACAATGGGGATGGAAACAATTCAAGCCTTAGAAGAAGCATTAGAAGCACTTCGTTCACTTGGCTATGCAGATAAAGAATTAAAGAAAATTATCCCTAAATTGAAACAAGAAACGAATGGGAAGACAGACCATTATATTCGAATGGGTTTAGCTTTACTGACGCAAAAATAACATGGGGTGATTGTTAATGGAAGAGCGTATGGTATCTAATGAACGTCAAGCAGATGATGCATCGATCGAACTTAGTTTGCGTCCGAATACATTGGCACAATATATTGGTCAAGATAAAGCAAAAGACAATTTAGCGATTTTTATTGAGGCAGCAAGATTACGTAATGAAGCGTTAGACCATGTATTATTATACGGACCTCCAGGATTGGGGAAAACGACAATGGCGTCAATTATTGCAAATGAAATGGAAGTGGAGTTTCGAACTACTTCTGGCCCTGCAATTGAAAAAGCAGGGGATTTGGCTGCAATTCTTTCTTCTCTGGAAGTAGGTGATGTTTTATTTATTGATGAAATTCATCGTTTACCTAGATCTGTGGAAGAAATTTTGTATCCAGCAATGGAAGATTTTTGCCTTGATATTGTAATTGGTACAGGTCCAAGTGCTAGGTCTGTTCGCCTTGACCTTCCACCCTTTACATTAGTTGGGGCAACAACAAGAGCAGGATTATTAACCGCACCGTTACGAGATCGTTTTGGTGTGCTAAGTCGCTTAGAATTTTATACAACAGAAGATTTGTGTGATATTGTTGAACGAACCGCAATGATATTTCATGTCACGATTGCTAAAGAAGCGGCAATCGAAATTGCAAGAAGGTCAAGGGGAACCCCCAGAATAGCGAACCGACTGCTTAAGCGTGTAAGGGATATTTCCCAAGTGCGTGGTGAGACAGAAATTAGCTTAGAAACGACGAAAACAGCACTACAAATGCTTCAAGTTGATCAATCCGGTTTGGATCATATTGATCATAAAATACTGCAAACAATTATTGACGCTTTTCAAGGTGGACCTGTTGGATTAGACACGCTTGCATCAACGATTGGTGAAGAATCGCAAACGATTGAAGATGTGTACGAGCCCTTTTTATTACAACAAGGATTTATGCAACGAACTCCAAGAGGTCGCGTTGTTACCGCAAAAGCTTACCAACATTTTAATCGGGAGGTGCCAAACACTTGACCGATTTTGGTAAAATGCTTATTGTAATAGGGGCTATATTAATTGTTATTGGTTTATTATCAGGCATAATTGGTAAGTTACCTGGTGATATTAGTTTTAAAAAAGGGAATGTCTCAATATATTTTCCGATTATGACATCTATTTTAGTAAGTATCATTTTATCTATTATTTTTATTATTGTTAGTAAGTTTCGTTAGACGGGAGTAAAAAATGAACATAAATGATTTTGATTTTGAATTACCTGAACATTTAATCGCACAAACACCACTAAAAGATCGTACGTCATCTAAATTATTGATAATGAACAAAAAAGAACAATCTATCTCACATCATAAATTTAGTGATATTACCGATTATATCCAACCAGGTGATTGTCTAGTTCTTAACGATACAAAAGTATTACCTGCACGGTTATATGGTTCAAAAAAAGAAACTGGTGCAAAGATTGAAGTGCTTCTGCTTCATCAACAAGAAGGAGATGAATGGGAAGTATTAGTTAAACCTGCTAAGAAAATAAAAGTTGGATCTGAAATAACTTTTGGCGATGGAAAATTAACTGCCATTTGCACAAAAGAAAAAAAGCATGGTGGTAGAGTGCTTCAATTTAATTACAATGGTATTTTTTTAGAAGTGTTGACTGAACTTGGAGAAATGCCGCTTCCACCATATATTAAAGAACAATTGCCAGATCAAGAACGTTATCAAACCGTTTATGCGCGTGAAGAAGGATCGGCAGCGGCGCCTACAGCTGGTTTACATTTTACGCAGGAATTATTAGCTGAATTAAAAGACAAAGGTGTAAAGATTACATTTTTGACTTTACACGTGGGATTGGGCACATTTCGCCCTGTCAGTGTGGATACAATAGAGTCGCATGACATGCACGCAGAATTCTATCACATGCCACAAGCAACAGCAGATGTTATTAACCAAGTGAAACAAAGTGGTAGAAGGGTTTTTTCTGTTGGTACGACATCAACACGCACATTAGAAACTATTGCGAGAGATAATAGTGGAAAGCTTGTTTCTGCTAGTGGATGGACAGATATTTTTATTTATCCACCTTATCAATTTCAAGCGATCGATGGACTAATTACGAATTTTCATTTACCGAAATCCACCTTAGTAATGTTAGTTAGTGCATTTGCAACAAGAGACTTTATTATGCAAGCCTATTACGAAGCAATTAAAAAGGAATATCGATTTTTTAGCTTCGGGGACGCAATGCTTATTTTATAATTTAGAAGTTAAAAAGAGAGGAACAAATAATGGGAGCTATTCATTATGAATTAATAAAAACGTGTAAACAAACAGGCGCAAGGCTTGGTAAGGTGCATACACCGCATGGTTCATTTGAAACACCGATGTTCATGCCTGTTGGCACATTAGCTACAGTAAAAACAATGAGCCCAGAAGAGTTAGAAGAAATGGGTGCTAAAATTATATTATCTAATACGTATCATTTATGGTTACGTCCAGGTGAGGATATAATAAAAGAAGCGGGTGGATTGCATCAATTCATGAATTGGGATGGTGCGATATTAACCGATTCTGGAGGATTTCAAGTTTTCAGCTTAAGTGATTTACGTGAAATTGAAGAAAAAGGTGTTCATTTTCGTAATCATATTAGTGGTGAAAAGTTGTTCTTATCCCCTGAAAAAGCAATGAATATTCAGAATGCACTTGGTTCTGATATAATGATGGCATTTGATGAATGCCCACCGTATCCTGCAGAGCATAAATATATGAAAGACTCTGTTGAACGCACAAGCAGGTGGGCAGAACGTTGTTTACAAGCACATGAAAGGCCGCATGATCAAGGATTGTTCGGTATTGTACAGGGTGGTGAATATGAAGATTTAAGGCGTTTGAGTGCAAGTGATCTTACTTCGATGGACTTCCCTGGTTATGCAATTGGCGGTTTGTCAGTTGGAGAACCAAAAGATGTAATGAATCGTGTGCTGGACTTTACGACACCTTTATTGCCAAATAACAAGCCTCGTTATTTAATGGGAGTAGGTTCCCCGGATTCATTGATTGATGGTGCTATTCGTGGGGTGGATATGTTTGATTGTGTACTTCCGACTCGAATTGCTAGAAATGGTACATGTATGACTTCAAATGGTCGTTTAGTAGTACGGAATGCAAAATATGCCCGTGATTTCTCGCCAATAGACCCAAATTGTGATTGTCATACTTGCAGGAACTACTCACGTGCATATATTCGTCACTTAGTAAAAGCAAATGAAACGTTTGGATTAAGGTTAACTACTTATCATAATCTATATTTTCTGTTAGAATTAATGCAGCAAGTACGCAAAGCGATAAAAGAAGATCGTCTTGGCGATTTCAGAGAAGCATTCTTTGAACAATATGGTTTTAATAAGCCTAATGCGAAAAACTTTTAAAGAAAGGAGGGGAATGGTTTGCAAGCAATTGCAGGTTTACTACCATTTATTTTAATGTTTGTGATCTTTTATTTTCTTTTGATTCGTCCGCAACAAAAACGACAAAAGCAAGTAAGGGAAATGCAAGCTGATTTACAAAAAGGTGATAAAATTATTACCATTGGTGGAATGCATGGCATCGTGCATGCTATCGATGAGAGCGCAATTGTGATTGATGTACATGAAGGCACAAAGCTTACATATGATCGATCAGCTATAAGAGAAGTTGTCTCAAAAAATGAACAAGAATAAGTGTAGTTAAGAGATGACAAAATGAACACCCCCTCAGGTTAGATGAAACATTCTAACTTGTGGGGGTGTTTTTATAGTTAATTAGAGAACTCAAAAGGCCCTGCTTTCCCCGTATTGATTAAGCACCATTGCGTTTAGTTGAACTTTTACCAAACTTACTACTTCAAAAATTGTACGTATTGTTTATCGAACCGAATTGTCTTGATATGAGATAGAACAGAGTGTTTATCGAACATATTTATAATGAAATAAGGTAAATGTGTTCATAAGAGATCGTTTATCAACCACATTTGTCATGAAATAATGTAGTTGTTAGATTAACGGTTCTTTCGCTTGATGTTCACACCAATCACGCCACCAATTATACCTGCCAATAAAAACCCACCATGGTAGATTAATTGTAGCCAAGAGAAAGCTTGCTGTAATCCTAAGTATTGATATAAAAATACAAATAAACTAAATCCTAGGCTTGTTAATAAACCGACAAGCCAGCCTTTTTCTCCTGTTTTAAGTCCAGCAAAAATACCTCCACTAAAAAAAGAAATAAGGCTAATTACCGTTGTAGTTTGAGAGAGTGTGGATGCTTCTAGACTAGTAAACCGAAGTAATAGAGATAAAATAATACTTGCCAGAATCATCAACGTTAAAATCGTAAGCCATCCGTATAATAAACCGTTCAAATGACGCTTCATATACATTCCCCTTTCTTGCTTGTCCTTTAGTAAAGGATATGCAAGATAAGGTTAATTAGAATAAAATATTTATCAATATAATACATATATTGATAAAGCAGTTGATTATAACTATTTATAAAGACTAAGGGGGAGTGTATTCATTTTGGCACCTATCATTGCAATATCTATTTTTGTTATATGCTATGTCTTTATTATCTCTGAAAAAATAAATCAGGCATTAATTGCCCTTCTAGGTGGAATATTACTCCTGTTAACGAAAATATACACGTTAGAAGATGTATTTATTCATTATATTGACTGGGAAACAATTGCATTACTTTTTTCGATGATGGTACTTGTATCTATTACGAAAAAAACAGGTGTTTTTTCGTTTATAGCAATTTATTTTGCGCAGAAGGTAAAAGGAGAGCCAATAGCTTTATTGATCGGAACTGCCTTTTTAACAGCGATTGGTTCGGCATTACTTGATAATGTAACGACTGTATTATTATTTGTTCCAATTATGTTTACCATCATAAGAATTCTTAATTTACCGTCGTTTCCCTATATATTGATTATTATTTTTAGTTCTAATATTGGTGGAACGGCTACATTAATTGGTGATCCACCAAATATTATGATCGGACAAGCCGTAGAACATCTTAATTTTTTGTCATTTGTCAATCATTTAGGCCCTGTTGTACTTATTATTTTTAGTTGCATGTTAACTTTTTTCTGTTTGTATTTTCACAAGCAATTAAAAAGAAGTCCAGAAGCAGTGGAACAATTATTGCAAATGAATCCATCTGCTTATATCAAAAAATCACCAATGGTTTATCAATCAATTATTGTTTTATGTTTAACGATTGCTGGTTTTTTGTTGCACCCATTTCTTCATATTGATTTAACTACTGTTGCAGTTAGTGGAGCGATTTTACTAATGCTGTTAACAGAAAAAGAACTATCAACCGAAAAAGTATTTCAAGAAGTGGAATGGATTACATTATTTTTTTTTATTGGACTTTTTATGCTTGTTGGAGGATTAGAAGAGGTTGGGGCAATAGATGAATTGGCACGTTATATGATTTGGATAACTTCTGGTGATCTACCAGTCACAGCAATTTTGCTTTTGTGGATTTCTGGATTAGTTTCTCAGATTATTAATAATATCCCATTTGTAGCGGCAATGATTCCAGTTATTCAAGAATTTCAGACATATGGTATGGCGAATGTTGACCCATTGTGGTGGTCTTTAGCGTTAGGCGCTTGTTTAGGGGGGAATGGAACGTTGATTGGTGCTTCTGCAAATGTAGTTGTTGCTGGCATGGCTGAAGCAGAAGACGAAGGAATCGCCTTTATGCAATTTCTTAAGTATGGCATTCCGATGGTGATATTTTCTTTAATCGTATCAAGTGTATATGTTTACATGCGTTATTTGATTCCTTTTATACAAAATTTTTAATCCGACTTTAATCACGATTGGATATTAAATAAGGAAAGGGTGAAGCTAAATAAAGAAGGGGTGAGCACGATATGGATATCGAAATAGGGAAATTAATTTTCAGAACAATTTTTACGTACAGTATGATTGTTCTTGTTTTCCGTTTGATGGGAAAAAGAGAGATTGGCGAGTTAAGTCTTTTAGATATTGTTATCTTTATTATGGTTGCTGAAATAGGTGCGTTTACAATTGAAGAACCGAAACGTCAACTACTGGAAGCAATTATTCCTGTGTTTATTTTATTAATTATTCAACGACTTATAGCCTGGGTGTCACTGAAAAGTAAAAAATTTAGAGATTGGTTTGAAGGAAAGCCGTCTGTTATTATTTCCTATGGAAAAATAGATGAATACGAAATGAAAAAACAACGATACAATTTGAACGACTTAATGCAACAATTGCGTGAGAATGGGACAAGAAGTATTGATGATGTTGCCTTTGCAATCTTGGAACCATCAGGTAAGTTATCTATCTTTGAGAAAAACGAAGATGGGAGTGAGGGCTATGTGTATCCTTTAGTGATGGATGGAGAAGTCCAACAAAGAAGCTTAAAAAAAATGAATAAATCAGCAGCATGGTTGATTGGACAATTAAATCAAAAAGGATACCCATCAGTAGAGGAGATATCCTTCTGTTCCATTGATAAAAAAGGGGAATGGTATATCGATATAAAAAATGAACGCCGTTAATTAATGAAGCGCTGAATTAAAGGGATTTGCCGTAACTCATCTTTAGTAATAAAACGTAAAATGAAAAGTAAGCAAATGTATAAAATAAAAAGTAAACTAAGTAAGCCAAGGAACACTTGTAAGCTAGATGAGTAGGATGGTATCCACTGCTTTAACACATAACTAATCAACCAAGTCGCTGCAACTAATAGGATCATTCTTAATACGTCTAGAGAAGGGATGTAAAATTTAGCAACTTTATATAATGTCGCTAAATGTAAAAAGGTTCCCAATACAAAGCCAACGGTGACTGAAATGGCGGCTCCCATAATGCCATAATTTGGATTTGTTGTTAGAGTAATTAATAAAATGAATTTAACAATTGTACTAATAATATTATTCCACATTGCAGGTTTAGCATAGTCTAGTGCTTGAAGCGCTGCGTTCAAAGGAAATTGAATATATAACAAAAGAAAAAAAGGAGCCATTAGCACTAAAAATGAACTAGCACTACTTGTTCCGTACATAAACATTAAGATCGGCTTAGCGAACATAGTTAAAATAACTGTTGCAATCGCTCCAGAAGCAAATGAAATCCGTATTGCTTGATGGATACGGTACTGAACTAAGTTATGCTGTTGCTTCGCTTCCGCTTCACTAATATTAGGTATTAAAGCAATTGCTAGTGAGTGTGTGATGAATGTAGGGAGAAATAGTAATGGAATCGCATAGCCAGTTAACGCACCGTATTGCTTGGTTGCAATTACTGTTTGTACCCCTGCAATCGCTAAACTTTGGGAGACAAGAATCGGTTCCAAAAAATTCGAAATAGACCCAACCAGTCTACTCCCAGTACTCGGTAAAGCAATAGAAAGTAATGATTTTAACGTCTGCTTTCCTGATGATAAATAAGCGAAAAATCGATGGTGTAAGGTGATCCGTTTATGAAAACGAAACATTCGTAGCATAAAGAGTAAAGAAATTAGTTCCCCTATAATGACTGAAATCATTGCGCCGCACGCTGCAAATTCAATACCGTACGGAAGTAATAGTTTAACAAAAAAAGCAACACAAGAAATTCGAACAATTTGCTCAATCACTTGTGCATAACTTTGTGGTTTCATATTTTGTCTACCTTGAAAGTAACCACGAATAACAGAAGCAATGGCACTAATCGGCACCATTGGCGTAATGGCAAGTAACGGGTATAGTGTACGTTCATCCGTCAAGAAATGCTTTGCAATTATAGGTGCACTAATAATCATTCCGATTGTAAACACAATACTTAACGTTCCGGTAATGGCTAGAGAGATGACTAATATTTTTTTAATTTGTCTTGTATTATTATTGGCTTCCGCTTCGGCAACACGCTTAGAAATAGCGATTGGTAACCCAAATTGGGATAAAGTATAAATTAAAAATAACGTGGGGAGCGCCATGTTATATAGTCCGATCCCTTCTTCCCCCATTAATCTTGCTACAACAATACGATTAATAAAACCTAATAATCTTGTAATTAATCCAGCCAAAACTAAGATAAGTGTACCTTTAACAAATGATTGCTTTGTCATTATTGCCAATCCTACCTTCTCAAAAAAATAAAATTCCTATACAATAATATATATGCACATAAGTTGGTCAAGCATGACAAGCAACTAAAATTCACATATTAAAAGGGAGAGCGGTTGTATTGACAATATTAAGAAAAGTAGACGATTGGCGTGTGTTTCTTTCTGTCGTATTAGAAAGTAAGACAGAAGAATTCAAGTTGATGGGGTATAAAGACACTACCGAGAATATCGTGTGGCAATGTTTAAAGCAAAAAGTGTGGAAAGGTAACCCGGAAAAACGTTTATATCAAATTGTTGAGGATATTTTGCATCTGAATACAAATATATACATGAGTTATCTAACTGTTCAATCATATCAACAGGATGATTTAATGGCATCTATTGCAGCACTTACTGAAAATGAAGGCCAAGACAACGGAATTTCTAATTGACATTAATACTTATTGGTAGCATAATACGTTTGAAACTAAAAAAAGAATATATATGAAAAGACTTGCTTGATTCTATCATGTAAATCAAGCAAAGGAGGCGTAATACATATGGTGAAACGAGGCAGAATAATTGCCTTTTTTCTGATTGTACTCACACTTATTGGGACAATTGGAACAACAATAACAGGAATTACAAAAGATATGAAGTTAGGGTTAGATCTACAAGGTGGAGTAGAGATATTATATGAGGTGGAGCCACTAGATGAAAGTCAAGACATCAATATAGATGTGTTAGAAGCAACCGTTGAGTCACTTAGACAGCGTGTTGATGTACTAGGAGTTAGTGAACCGAATTTTAATATAGAGGAACCCAATCGCATTAGAGTGCAACTAGCGGGAATTGAGAATGAAGACGAAGCAAGAGAATTATTGTCTACTTCCGCAAGACTATCTTTTCGAGATGTCGAAGATAAGGAATATTTAGATGGATCAAATATCGTCGAAGGTAGTGCAAGGCAAGATTTTGATCCTAATACGAATCAACCAATTGTAACAGTAGAGTTTAAAAGCACATCCGCTTTCGGAGATGCAACAAGAGAAATTATGAATAATCAAAACTTAGCTAATCGCATGGTAATCTGGATGGATTATCAAGAAGGGGACTCTTTTGAAGCAGAGTCGTCAAAAGCAGATCCGAAGTATATTTCTGCTCCTGGATTCGATGAAGTGTTAAATAATAAAAATATTATGATTTCAGGTAATTTCACTGTTGAATCAGCAAAGCAATTAGCTGATATATTGAATGCTGGATCACTACCAGTAAACTTAGTGGAAAAATACACCACATCTGTCGGTGCACAGTTTGGTATGCAAGCAATGGATAAAACGATCTTTGCTGGAATGCTTGGTGTAGCATTTATATTTTTATTTATGCTTGTTTATTACCGCTTCCCAGGATTTATTGCCGTTGTATCATTAAGTTTATATATTTACCTTGTCTTACTTGTATTTGAACTAATGAATGGCGTATTAACATTACCGGGAATTGCCGCATTAATACTAGGTGTCGGTATGGCTGTTGATGCAAATATCATTACGTATGAACGGATGAAGGAAGAGTTAAAAGAAGGTAAATCGATTATGGCAGCCTTTAAGGCGGGAAATAGTAACTCATTATCTACTATTTTTGATGCTAATATTACGACATTAATCGCAGCTACGGTTTTATTTATATTTGGTACAAGTTCTGTAAAAGGATTTGCGACATTACTAATTGTGAGTGTCGTATTAAGTTTCATTACTGCAGTCTTTGGTGCTAGATTCTTCCTTAGCCTTTGGGTGAAAAGCAGATTTTTAAATAAACGACCAAGTTGGTTTGGTGTGAAAGAATCGCAAATTAAAGATATTGCTGATCCGACAGAAGTAGAATCTACTGTTTTTGGTCGTCAATTTGACTTTGTCAAACATCGGAGAAAATTCTTTTTAACATCTGGCGTATTGTTTGTAGCAGGAACATTGTTCTTAAGCATTTTTGGTTTAAACTTAGGGATAGACTTTACTAGTGGTTCTCGTGTTGAAATTAATGCAGGGAATACTGTTTCTGTAGAAGAGATGGAAAATCACTTTGAACAGTTAGCGTTAGAGCCAGAAAAAATTGTACTTTCAGGAAATGATAATGAAATTGCTGTCGCTCGTTTTGATTCAAAATTAGAAAAAGAAACGGTTGCAACGATTCAGACACATTTCAATGATGCTTATGGCACTGATCCGAATATAAGTACCGTTTCACCTGTAGTCGGAAAAGAATTAGCTAAAAACGCACTGTTAGCAGTGTTGTATGCATCTATTGGGATAATCATCTATGTAACAATTCGCTTTGAATTTTATTTTGCTTTAACAGCAATATTAGCATTATTACATGATGCATTCTTTATTTTAGCGCTGTTTAGTATTACACAGTTAGAATTTGATATTACGATTATCGCTGCGATCTTAACAATTGTAGGATATTCGATTAATGATACGATCGTTACTTTTGATCGGATTAGAGAAAATCTAAAAAACAAGAAACGTGTTCGTTCCTTTGACGAATTAGCTGTTATTGTTAACAAGAGCTTAATGCAAACATTAGGGAGAAGTATTAACACGGTGTTAACTGTCATTGTTGCGGCAGTTATGCTGTATATTTTTGGCGCAACATCAATTACTAACTTCTCTTTCGCATTAGTCGTAGGATTGATCGCTGGTACTTACTCTTCGTTATTTATAGCTGCACAGGTATGGTTAATTTGGAGAGGAAGAAATATCAAAGAGAAACCTATTGTCTATGTTAAAAAGAAAAAGAATGATGGACCAGTAGTATAAATAAAGTGAGCATCATATTATTTAAAACTAATTTATCATTTTAACCAATGATAATAGCAATAAGGGAAGCTCTCCTTGATTTGGTTTAAGGAGAGTTTTTCTGTGGAATAAATAAAAGAATATTGTAGATGGGTAGCTAGTATTTACTTTAGAGAAAGGGTGTTAATGTTGAGAGGTCAAACATATATTATTTCTGCATTAGTTTTTGCTCTTATTGTGGCTATTTTCGCTGTTATTAATGGAGAAGCTGTAACAGTAAATTACTTATTTGGTACAGGGCAAGTCCCGTTGATTCTTGTTATTCTAATTTCTGCTCTCATGGGAGGACTTATAACAGGTGGGTTTGGCTTGTTTCGATTAGTGAAGTCACAACGAAAAATACGTGTGCTCCAAAAGGAGAATGAGGAGCTAAAGGTAAATGCAACTAATCAATTAAGTGAGGATACATCGAATCAACATTTTACAGCATACGAAGAGCAATCTCCCTCAGATGAATCAACGAAATCTTAAAAAATGATTACAATTTATTTGAACCCCCTGACTCACTGCTGTATAATAAATTGGTCAGGGGTGAATTTATGTTACAAAGTCAAGCAAAGTGGGAATTTAAAAATGATGAAATGAAGGCATTGAAAGGAACAACTTTTCATGGTTTAGGGTTACCCCCTTTAATTGAACATTTATTAGTAAAGCGTGGTATTAAAACAAAAGAAGAAGCGATATCTTTTTTAGAACCGAATCTTGACGACTTATATCATCCATCATTATTAACTGATATTGAAAAAGTGAAAAAACGTATTCAGCAAGCAATTGATAATGAAGAAAGTATTCTAGTATTTGGAGATTACGATGCAGATGGTGTAAGTGCTACTGCTGTTTTAATAGAAACACTACGAGAGCTAGGAGCGATGTGTGATTATTATATACCTAACCGTTTTACGGAAGGGTATGGACCTAACGAACAAGCATTTCGTAAGGCATATAACCAAGGCTTTCAGCTAATTATAACTGTCGATACAGGAATTGCGGCTTTTGCTCCCGCGCAATTAGCAAAAGAATTAGGCATCGATTTGATTATAACGGATCACCATGAGGTTCAATCTGTTTTACCAGATGCTTATGCTATTATACATCCAAAATGCTCCACTGCTTACCCTTTTAAGGAACTAGCTGGTGTTGGTGTGGCATTTAAACTAGCACATTATCTACTTGGTTATTTTCCGAAACAGTTTTTAGATCTAGTAGTAATTGGAACCATTGCTGACCTTGTTCCACTTGTAAGTGAGAATCGTATATTAACTTATCATGGATTAAAAGCAATCAGTCAAACAAAGCGTCCGGGCATAAGCGCATTAAAAAAACTCGCCGGGATATCAAATGCCGTATCTGAAGAAGATATTGGTTTTTTAATTGGACCTAGAATTAATGCTGTTGGGAGATTACAAAGTGCTTATCCTGCTTTAGAATTACTTTTATCCGAGGATGCAGAACAAGCGGACTCGATTGCAACTGAGATTAATGATATAAATCAAAAACGACAAAAAATTGTTTCGGGCATTACAGAAGAAGCTATTGGCCATGTTGAAGAAAATAAAGAGGCAAATAAACAGGTCATTGTTGTTGCGCAAGAGGGTTGGAATGAAGGGGTGTTAGGTATTGTCGCGTCTAAATTAGTGCGCTTATACCAACGACCAGCGGTTGTACTAACGCTTCAACCAGACAAACAAAGAGCAAAAGGATCAGCGCGTAGTATACCTGCTTTTGACTTATTTGAAAATGGGATGGAAATAAAAGATTTATTCGAACAATTTGGTGGACATGCACAAGCAGCTGGTATGACGCTGTCCATTGACGATGTTGATCGTATCCGAATCGCATTAAATCAATTAGCTAAACAAAAATTAGCAATCGATGATTATAAAGAAAAACTTGAAATCGAACAAGAAATCGCATTAGATGATGTGGATATCAAGCTAATTCAGTCATTAGATCAATTAGCACCATTTGGAATGGGGAATCCAAAGCCATTATTTCATATAAAAGCTAAACCAATTGAATTACGTCAGATTGGTAGCAAAAAAAATCATTTAAAAGCAGCCTTTCAAGGTGAAAGTCAACGGATGCAAGCAATCGGATTCGGAATGGGTGGCCTATATCACTTAATTAGTCCACAAGCCGATATGGAAATGGTCGGTTTTTTACAAATAAATGAGTGGAATGGTAGAAAGAACACACAAATGATGATCCAGGATGTGTCCGTAAAAGAATGGCAACTATTTGATTTTAGAGGATCAAAATTATGGATGAAGCAAGTTGCTAATTTCGACAAAAATAGCACCGCAATTATTACGTTTCAAACAACCTCTAATAACGTTTCATATCCTTTTAAACATTATCATTTTGATCAATTACAAAATGAAGAGAGTAAGCGTGTATTAAGCGAATATAAAACAATTATTCTTGTAGAACTACCAAAGAACCTTAAAGATATTCAAATGTTAATGGAATCGGTTACGCCTGAAAATATGGTTGTGACTTATCAACTAGAGGATAACGAGTTATCACAAGCTTTTCCTAATCGTAATGATTTCAAATGGTTTTATGGTATGTTACTTAAACGTAGAAATTTCTCTCTTTCATCTGATATACCTTTATTAGTAAAACATAAAGGTTGGAAAAAAGACAAAATTGAATGCATTATTAAGGTGTTTTCTGAATTGGAATTTGTTAAAATAAATGATGGGATTATCCGACCGGTAGATCAACCATCAAAACGTGACCTTACTGAATCTCAACTATATCAAAAAGTGATAGAACAAGCGGAGATTGAAAAAACAATGTACTATTCAACATATCAAGAATTAAAAGACTGGTTAACAAGCCAAATGGAGCAACATCGCTCGATTAAGGAGGAAATGATTTATGGATTATAAATCGTATATTACTGTAGTAGAAGATTGGCCAAAAGAAGGTGTTCAGTTTAAGGATATTACTACGTTGATGGACAATGGAACCGCTTATAAATCGGCTGTAAATGAGATAGTAAAATATGCTGAGGAAAAGCAAATTGATCTTGTAGTGGGACCGGAAGCACGTGGATTTATCGTTGGTTGCCCTGTTTCCTATGCGTTAGAAGTAGGATTTGCTCCTGTTAGAAAAGAGGGGAAATTGCCGCGTGAAGTGATTAAAGTTGATTATGGTTTAGAGTATGGAACGAATGTTCTTACGATTCATAAAGATGCGATTAAACCAGGTCAACGTGTATTAATAACAGATGATTTGTTAGCAACAGGTGGTACGATCGAAGCAACAATAAAATTAGTTGAAGCTTTAGGTGGAATTGTTATTGGTTGCGCCTTCTTGATTGAGCTTACATATTTAAATGGTCGTGACAAATTAGATGGCTATGATATTCTTACACTAATGGAATACGAAGGATAATATATCGGAAAAGGAGTGCCTTTTGACAAGGTACTCCTTATTTTGCAATTCATCTGCAGAAATTGTTGTGAAATGTTAAAAAGAAAGTGCTAAAATGAGGTCAAACCATTGTATCAATGGTGAAAATCTTTTATTATACTAGATAACGTTATTATTATAATTTAATTATTTTTTCTAAATGAACAGAAGGTAAAAAGGACAAAGGTGATAAAATGTCAAAGGATAATATTCTAACAGCTGAAGACGTGATTGAACAGGCATCCCAGTATCTTTCCACAGAAGGTACTGATTTTATTAGACATGCATATGAATATGCAAAAAAATCGCATGCTAATCAATTTAGAAAATCAGGTGAACCATACATTATTCATCCTATACAAGTTGCAGGCATACTAGTTCATTTAGAATTAGATCCAGAAACAATTGCTGGTGGTTTTTTACATGATGTCGTTGAAGATACAGATACGACGGTACAAATGATAGAGCAGGCATTTAATAGTGAAGTTGGAATGCTTGTTGATGGTGTGACTAAGCTTGGAAAAATTAAATATAAATCAAAAGAAGAGCAGCAAGCTGAAAATCATCGTAAAATGTTTATTGCAATGGCCAAAGATATTCGAGTCATTTTAATTAAACTTGCTGATCGTCTCCATAATATGCGCACGTTGAAGCATTTGCCGGCTGAAAAGCAACGACGAATTTCAAATGAAACATTAGAAATATTCGCTCCTCTTGCACATCGGTTAGGAATATCTGCAATTAAATGGGAATTGGAAGATATTGCTTTACGTTATTTAAATCCGCAGCAATATTATCGAATTGTTAATTTAATGAAGCAGAAAAGACAGGAGCGTGAACATTATATTGAAGAAGTAATGAAAGAAGTGCAAAGTCAGCTAGAAGAAGTAAATATACATGCTGACTTCTCTGGTCGCCCAAAGCATCTATATAGTATCTATCGAAAAATGATTTTGCAAAACAAGCAGTTTAATGAAATTTATGACTTATTAGCTGTTCGAATCATTGTGGATAGTATTAAGGATTGTTATGCAGTTTTAGGTATTATTCATACAGGATGGAAGCCAATGCCAGGCAGATTTAAAGATTATATCGCAATGCCTAAAGCTAACTTGTATCAGTCACTTCATACAACAGTGATTGGACCTAAAGGTGCACCACTAGAAGTCCAAATTAGAACAAAAGAGATGCATGATATAGCTGAATACGGCATTGCAGCGCATTGGGCATATAAAGAAGGCCAAAAACTAGAGCAGGACAGAGCAAATTCGGAAGAAAAGCTTGCTTGGTTTAGAGAAATTATAGAGTGGCAAAATGAAACAAATGATGCAGAAGAATTCATGGAGTCTTTAAAAGTTGATTTATTTTCAGATATGGTCTATGTTTTCACTCCTAAAGGAGACGTAATTGAGTTACCTGCTGGGTCTGTTCCAATTGATTTTGCTTATAAAATCCATACGGAAGTTGGTAATCAAACGATTGGAGCAAAAATTAACGGAAAAATGGAGCCGCTTGATTACAACTTAAAAAATGGCGACATAGTTGAAGTGATGACATCTAAACATTCCTATGGCCCTTCACGTGACTGGATAAAAATCACTCAAACATCACAAGCGAAAAATAAAATTAAACAGTTTTTTAAAAAGCAACAACGCGATGAAAATGTGGTCAAAGGAAAAGAAGCAGTTGACAAGGAAATTAAACAATTGGGAGTTGAACCGAAAGAAGCAACTACTAATGATAATTTAACTCGTGTTGCCAATCGATTTAATTTTGTTAGTATCGATGATATGTTTGCGGCTGTCGGTTATCAAGGCATTACTGCAGCACAAATTGCCACACGTTTAACTGAAAAACTAAGAAAAGAAGAGAAAAATCAAATATTAGAACGAACAATTGAGGATGCACAGAAGCAAACCGTCAAGCCAAAGTCACCTAAAAAGAAAGATTCCGGTGTTAAGGTAGAGGGTGTTGATAATTTATTAGTTCGTTTAGCCAAGTGTTGTAATCCTGTTCCTGGTGACGCTATTGTAGGCTATATTACAAAAGGCCGTGGTGTTTCTGTTCATCGAAAAGATTGTCCGAATATGCAAACGGAACAACTTGATTATCGATTATTAAATGTAGAGTGGGAAAATGCAGGTACACAGTCGAAACAGTATCATGTTGATCTTGAAATATCAGGATATGATCGCCGAGGATTGTTAAATGATGTGTTACAAACCGTTAATGAAATGCGAACAAACATTATTGCAGTAAATGGCCGGTCAGATCGAAACAAAATGGCAGTTGTAAACCTTACGATATTAATTCATAATATCGATCATTTGCGAAAAATTGTTGATCATTTAAAACAAATCAAAGATGTTTATACAGTAGAAAGAGTTATTCAGTAGTTCTAAAGGAGTTTTATAAATGAAAGCAGTTATTCAACGAGTATCAAAAGCTAGTGTGCGTGTGAATCAAGAAACAGTTGGAGAAATAAAAGAAGGTATTTTAGTTTTGCTAGGAGTAACCGACGATGATACAGAAGCTGATGCAGCATACTTAGCGAATAAAATAATTAATTTGCGAATTTTTGAAGATGAAAGCGAAAAAATGAATCTTTCTTTAAAAGATAAAAATGGCGAATTATTATCTGTATCTCAGTTCACTCTTTATGGTGACACGCGTAAAGGAAGGCGTCCAAACTTCATGAGCGCTGCACGTCCAGAGATTGCACAACAATATTATGAATATTTTAACGAACAAATACAACAGGCAGGCATTCCTGTTGAAACTGGTGTTTTTGGCGCGATGATGGAAGTGGATAGTGTCAATGATGGACCGGTCACATTAATTATTGATAGTAAAGACAAATAGTTAGCGGGCACATTATTCCCTCTAACTATTTGTCTTTATTGTATCGATTACTTATTTATAGCGTTTGAAAAATATCTCTGTAAGCCCGCAATTATCCCTCTACTGATTTTTTTTTGGTATATGTTCGTCTGTACTCGTTCTTCTTCAGATGTATTTGAAATAAATCCAAGCTCTAGTAATAATCCAGGTGTATGATTTGTTCGAAGCACTTGAAAATCGCCAAATTGCACATTGCGGTCGTTACTTTTTGTAGTTTTAATCAATTCCTCATGCACGAACTTGGCGAATGTTTTGTCTTTATCATCGTAATAATAAGTTCCAATGCCACTTGCGCTTGGATATTGTGGTGTACTATTATAGTGAATACTTAAAAATGCATCAGCTTTCAAATGATTTGCATAGCTAGCTCTAGGCGTAAGTGATATGAAGCGATCACTTGAGCGAGTTAAATGAACAATTGCACCTAGCTGTTCTAAATAACTTTTAATATTTAATGCGGTGTTAAGTGTGTACTCTTTCTCATAAGTATCACTAACACCGGTTGCTCCAATGTCTCTTCCACCGTGACCAGCATCTAACACAATCACTTTTTGTTTTAAAGTGGAAATGGATTGGGGATTGATTTTCTTTTGATCTAATTTGATGGTACCTTCATCTGAAGAAGGCTCTTTATCCTCATCAATATTCATTTGATTTTGTTTATCAATTTCTATGTATTCCTTTGCTACCCAACCAGAACGATCGATATATTTAATTTTTACCCAGTGCTGTTGCTCATCCATAAGTGAATAGCTTTCACCTTGATTTACTTCCCCAATTACATCATAACCTAGACCTGGCCCATTTCGGACCTGAAGATCATTTACTTGAATGATTACATCAGCTGCATAAGTAATGGTAGAAAAGGACAGGATAATGGCAAATAAGATGAAAACAGTTGCCCATTTCAAAGATTGGTGCATTTTCCTATTCCTCCAATTTTAGGATGGTTACTTGTCTCTTTATCATAATCAATGATGCATCTGTAAGTCAAAATTTTTTTAATCGGTAACGAAAGGATAGAGAGGTGATTCGATTGCGCAAACCGATAAAAATGCATCTATCTCAGGAACATACATCTTTGTTTGGTATTGATTTTCAACAATATGTATTGCTAGAAGTGGAACAACATAACTTAGAAATTTCGGAAGAATTAGGGATTTCATTAAAGGATGTGCATAAACTAAAAGAAAAATTAAAACGATCTTGACAATTCATTGGGCAAACAGTATTATTATAAGCAATTCTAATTTCGTATTAAATAAAAACCAATGAGGGAAACAGTAGTTTAGATATGTGAGAAAAGAGAGAGAATCTCATCGGCTGAAAAGATTCTTACTTAACGTCTAAGTGAAAGACATTCTGTAGGTGTTGTATTGAAAAAAATAGTAAATGCAACCGTAATAACAGGCGTTAACTGTTAAAGTGGAAATACTATACTGCTATAGTAAGTGTATTTCAACTAGGGTGGCAACACGGGTTAACTCTCGTCCCTTTTTTAAGGGATGGGAGTTTATTTATGTTTGTTCGAATTGGCAGAAATGTCTAAAAATTTTACTAAACATGATAACTGGTTATTAAATAGGGAGGAATGTGACGTGATTAATTTACCACGAGGAACACAAGATTTATTGCCGGAACAAACTAAAAAGTGGCAATATGTTGAAGAACAATTTAAAGCATTATGTCGTACATACAATTATAAAGAGATTCGCACACCAATTTTTGAACATACCGAGTTATTTCAAAGAGGTGTAGGTGATACCACGGATATTGTGCAAAAAGAAATGTATACCTTTAAGGATAGAGGAGATCGAAGTTTAACCCTTCGCCCGGAAGGAACTGCATCTGTAGTCAGAGCTTTTGTTCAACATAAATTATTTGGAAACCCAACACAACCAACGAAATTATTTTATATTGGCCCTATGTTTAGATATGAGCGCCCTCAACAAGGGAGAATGAGACAGTTTGTTCAATTCGGTGTTGAAGCGCTAGGAAGTGCAGATCCAGCAATAGATGCGGAAGTAATGGCCTTAGCAATGAATTTGTACCAATCATTAGGACTTAAATCACTGAGACTTGTTATGAATAGCTTAGGAGATAATGAAAGTAGAACGAATCATCGGAAGGCATTGATTAAGCATTTTGAGCCATATCAAAAAGAATTATGTAGTGATTGTCAACTACGTTTGCAAAAAAATCCTTTGCGTATATTGGATTGCAAACAAGATAAGGAACATCCTGCAATGCAGACTGCACCGTCTATTTTAGATCACTTAAATACGTACTCAAAGTCCTATTTCGAACAAGTAAAAGATTATTTAGATCAGATGGGGATAGATTATGTGATTGATCAAAATTTAGTTCGAGGTTTAGATTACTATAACCACACAGCCTTCGAAATTATGAGCAATGCGGAAGGTTTCGGTTCGATTACCACATTATCAGGTGGTGGCCGTTATAATGGTTTAGTAGAAGATTTAGGAGGGCCTGAAACACCAGGCATTGGATTTGCTTTAAGTGTTGAGCGTCTACTCATGGCATTGGAAGCAGAAAACCTAGCTTTACCTTTAGATGAAGCATTGGATTGTTATGTCATAGCGATGGGAGACGATGCGGAGAAAAAAGCTGTTGAGTTAGTTTACACATTAAGAAAAGCTGGAATTCAAGTGGATAAGGATTATCAGGGGAAGAAATTCAAAGCGCAGTTTAAAACAGCTGATCGATTACATGCTAAGTATGTAATTATATTAGGAGAAGAAGAATTAGCAAATGATGTTGTGAATCTGAAAGAAATGGCTACAGGAAAACAACAACAAATAAAAATAGATGAAATTGATGCTACATTCAAGCGATTTGTTCAAGGAGGTATAAATTAAATGCAGCAATCAAGACAGTTAGCTGGTGAAATAAAAAAATCTAATGTTGGAAAAAATGTATGTTTAAAAGGATGGGTTCAGAAACGTCGTGACTTAGGCGGCTTAATTTTTGTAGATTTACGAGATCGTTCTGGAATTGTACAAATTGTTTTCAATCCAACTGTCTCAGAATCCGCGTTAACTATTGCTGAAACAATTAGAAGTGAATATGTGATAGAAGTGATAGGAGAAGTAGTTGAACGCAGTACTGATACAGTGAATGATAAAATGATAACTGGTCAAGTAGAGGTAATTGTATCTGAAATAACTGTTTTAAACGAAGCGAAAAACCCGCCTTTTTCTATTTATGAGGATAAAGATATTGCTGAGGAATTGCGTTTGAAATATAGATACTTAGATTTACGAAGACAGTCGATGCAGCAGACGTTTCAATTAAGACATCAGATGACGCAAGTGATCCGCCAGTTTCTAAATGATGAAGCATACTTAGAAATGGAAACACCAATGTTAACAAAAAGCACGCCAGAAGGTGCACGTGACTATTTAGTGCCAAGTCGTGTTCATCCAGGACACTTTTATGCATTACCACAATCACCACAATTATTTAAACAGTTGATTATGGTAGGTGGATTTGAACGATATTATCAATTTGCACGTTGTTTCCGTGACGAAGACTTACGTGCTGATCGTCAGCCAGAGTTTACACAAGTTGATATTGAAACATCCTTTATGTCAAGTGATGAGATTATGGCGATGACAGAACGAATGATGAAAAAAATAATGAAAGAAGTAAAAGGGATTGAACTCACATTACCTTTCCCACGTTTACGGTATGATGAAGCAATGGCTTGTTATGGTTCTGATAAACCTGATACAAGGTTTGATATGGAACTGATAGATGTATCAGACATTGTCAAAGATTCTCGTTTTAAAGTATTTAATAGCACCGTTCATGCTGGTGGAAAAGTAAATGCGATTAATGTAAAAGGACATGCTTCCGCATATTCTCGTAAAGACATCGATAAATTAACGGAATTTGTAAATGTTTATGGAGCAAAAGGATTAGCGTGGTTAAAAGTTGAAAATGAAGGGTTAAAAGGACCAATCGCTAAATTTTTCACTGAAGAAGAACAAATAGCTTTAACTACTACCCTTCAAGCTGAATCAAATGATTTATTGCTATTTGTAGCAGATAAGCAATCTGTTGTTTATGATAGCTTAGGTGCATTAAGACTGAAATTAGGTAAAGAATTAAATCTAATTGATGAAACACAATTTAATTTCTTATGGGTTACCGATTGGCCGTTGTTAGAATATGATGAAGATGCTGGTAGATATTTCGCAGCACACCATCCATTTACGATGCCTGCTAATGAAGATATTGATAAACTTAGTACAAATCCTGAACAAGTAAAAGCGCAAGCTTATGATTTAGTTTTAAATGGCTTTGAGCTAGGTGGAGGTTCATTAAGAATTCATAAGAAAGAACTTCAGGATAAAATGTTTGAGGTGTTGGGATTTACTAAACAAGAAGCGGATGAACAATTTTCCTTTTTGTTACAAGCATTACAATACGGTACACCACCACACGGAGGAATTGCAATTGGTTTTGATCGATTAGTGATGTTGTTAGCAGGTAAATCTAATTTAAGAGACACCATTTTATTTCCAAAAACAGCATCTGCTACGGATCCGCTAACAGAAGCACCAGGTACCGTAAGTGAAGATCAATTAAATGAATTGAACCTAACTATACAGGAGTAAACAGCGAAAAAATCGTAATAGAAACGCTTACAATTCCACTTGAAATTTAATTCGTTCTATGCTAAGATACAAATATAAGTTAATAAAAGTAATGCATATTCCTGATGTGTTCGTTGGATTATTAATGTTTTGACCGAACATTTATAATATTGGGAGCTTGACGTTTTTATGTTGCGTACACGCCTTGTTTTGGACGTATAATGCATAGAACAAAGCACCCACCTGCGAAGAGCGGGCCAAAACTTTTAAGTAAGACGGCACGATCGGGATTGCATTACTATACATAACAAAGAGGTTGGGACATAACCAAATCTTATACAATAAATGACGTTGGTGAGTAAAAAAACTCACCAACGTCATTTTTAAATTCATGTTCTAAGTGATGATATAGTTTTTATTTGAATATCTATCAAAGACGAGGAATAATGT
>NZ_JBISEP010000022.1:0-52102 GCF_044383835.1 Paraliobacillus sp. JSM ZJ581 | reverse complement strand
GTCTTTGATAGATATTCAAATAAAAACTATATCATCACTTAGAACATGAATTTAAAAATGACGTTCGTGAGTTTTTTACTCACCAACGTCATTTATTGTACAACCGTTTTTTATTTAGAGCGAATCATTTAGCTATCGAAATATACGACACACTTTAGAGTCTAATAGATGTTAGGCTAAAATCGCTCTTTAATGTGACAACGTCTAACTTGCCCACACGACGTCGATACGAAGTAGTGTTTCCGAGAAAGAATTTTAATTTCTTGTTTTGATGTACTAAAATAATTGTTCGTATTTTCGACTGAGTAATGACATTTTGTCCTGCTCTCATTTGATTGTCTTTGATGCGATGATGCACAAAAGTGGCTATTCATCAAAAGTTCACTTAACATTTATCCATTTTAAGGTATAATAGTTTTATACTTTACTTAGATTTTTGATTTTATTTCGTATGAATAGAAAGCGAGAGGATCCAATTGGGACGAAAATGGAATAATATTAAGGAAAAAAAAGCTTCAAAAGATGCAAACACAAGTCGTATCTATGCAAAGTTTGGTAGAGAAATCTATGTTGCAGCAAAACAAGGAGAGCCAGATCCAGAATCGAATCAAACATTAAAATTTGTTTTAGAACGTGCAAAAACGTATAGCGTACCAAAACATATTATTGATCGTGCCATTGAAAAAGCAAAAGGCGGAGCGGATGAAAACTATGATGAGTTACGTTATGAAGGATTTGGTCCAAGCGGGTCTATGTTAATTGTTGATACACTGACTAATAATGTGAATCGAACTGCTGCCGATGTGCGAGCAGCTTTTAATAAAAATGGCGGCAATATGGGTGTCAATGGATCTGTTGCATATATGTTTGATGCAACAGCAGTAATTGGATTTGAAGATCAGACTGCTGATCAAGTATTGGAATGGTTAATGGAAGCAGATATTGATGTTAGAGATATTTTAGAGGAGGATCAAGCTGTAATTATTTATGCTGACCCTGACCAATTCCATCATGTCCAAGAAGAATTGAAACAGCAGGGGATTACAGAATTCACGGTCGCTGAATTATCGATGTTAGCTCGCTCAGAAGTGCAGCTCTCATCAGAAGATCAAACGCAATTTGAAAAATTAATTGACGCTTTAGATGATCTTGAAGATGTACAACAAATTTATCATAATGTAGATTTGCCGGATTAATAAAAAGGAAAAAAGGGTCATAAGGTACTGCACCCCTAAAGTTACAGTAAAAAAGTTAACTTTAGGGGTGTTTTCTGTCGTGTTTTTGGTAAAGGAATTTTTTAGAACAGATAGAAATGTAGCAAGGATTCAGTCTTGTCTTTATCTACACTTTTCTGCTTTAGTTCAAATCAATAGTTTGATAAAATAGAAACAATTATTTAATCAATTTAGGAGTTGATAACGTTGAATTTCGTTGCAATAGATTTTGAAACAGCGAATAGGTATAGAAATAGTGCTTGTGCAGTTGGTATTGTTGTTGGGGATGAAAATGGCGTTATTGACGAATATTATAGTTTAATTAATCCGCAAAGTTCGTTTGAAATGCAAAATATACGGGTGCATGGTATTACGCAAGCGGACGTTGAAAAAGCTCCAACCTTTCATGATTTGTGGCCAACAATAAAAAGTTATATTAACAATCAAGTTGTTGTTGCTCATAATGCTAGTTTTGATCTTAGTGTATTACGCGCTTCGTTAGATCAATATCGTTTTTGTTATCCGACGTTGCAGTATTTGTGTTCTGTCATGTTATCGCGTCAAGTTTGGCCAAACTTACCAAATTACAAACTCAATACGTTAGCTGATGTACATGGGATTATGCTTGATCATCATCATGCTTTAGCAGATTCAAGAGCAGTAATTGATTTGTTAGTTAAAGCAATCAAAGATACTCGTGTGACAAATTTAAATCAATTATTACAGGACCAGTCGATCGTTTATGGTCAATTGTTTGAACGGAGTTATCAAACACCGAAACACAAGAAGAAATTGGTACAAGAAACAACGAAAGATTTTTTCGCCTAAATCATGATTTTGAAGATATCATTATTGTAAAAAACGTTTGATTATATTATATTTATACAAAGTATTGAATGTACATTCACCATAGAGATTGAGGAGAGAAGTTGATGGAGCAATTACATACAGCAGTAGATCAAATTAAAAAAAGATTATGGGAAATCAGTGACGATCTGTTTGCACACCCAGAATTAGGAGATCAAGAATATCGTTCTATGGGTGTTTTAGTAGACTTTTTAAAAGAACATCATTTTGAAGTAGAAACAGGCCTCGTTAATCGGCAAACATCATTTAGAGCAACATTTGATAGTGGGAAAGCAGGGCCAACGATAGGATTTATGGCGGAATATGATGCTCTACCAGGTGTGGGGCATGGTTGTGGGCATAATATGATTGCGACAATGGGTACTGGTGCAGGTATCGCATTAAGTAAAGTCTTAGAACAAATTGGTGGAAAAGTAGTTGTTTTTGGTACTCCTGCTGAAGAGACAAACGGTGCTAAAGTGCCTATGGCTGAAGCAGGGTTTTTTGATAATGTAGATGTAGCAATGATGGTTCATCCTGGCGATGTATCGACGGAAAGTGGTGAGTCGTTAGCTATGGATGCGATTCAATTTGAATATTTCGGTAAAACGAGTCATGCAGCTGCATCTCCTGAAGAAGGAATTAATGCATTAGATAGTGTGATTCAATTATTCAATGGTATTAACGCATTACGTCAGCATGTTAAATCAGATGTTCGTATGCATGGTGTGATTAAAGAGGGCGGTGTTGCAGCAAATGTTGTTCCTGATAAAGCTGTCGCGCAATTTTATGTGCGTGCAAAGGAACGCAGCTATTTGAATAAAGTGGTGGCACAAGTAAAAGAAATTGCTCATGGTGCTGCATTAATGACTGGCGCAACACTTGAAATTAGTAATTATGAATTGAGTTATGATGATATGCGTACAAATAAAGTGTTATCAAATCAGTTCACAAAAAATCTATATCAAGCAGGAGAAACGGAAATTGTGCCACAAAAAACATCTTATGGATCTATTGATATGGGAAATGTAAGTCAAGTTTGTCCAGCTATACATCCTTATGTTGGATTTGGTCAACCGGGAATTGTTCCTCATACTACAGCATTTGCAAGCAAGACAGTGACTGAAACTGGTCATATGGTGATTGAAAGAGGGACACTTGCATTGGCGCTTACAGGAGCAGATGTTATTCAGCAGCCAGATTTATTGAAAAATATTAAGCTAGCGTTTGATAAACAACAAAAATAAAAAAAGATGACAATTAAATTTAAATTTCGCTTTCCAAATGCATAATTATTTGTTAAAATACATAATTATGAATAAATATACGTAGAAATAAGGGAAGGGAAGAAAAAATGAAAAAACAATTTTTTTTACTTGTAGCATTTATTAGTATATTTTCTGTTCTATTAGCTGGATGTGGAGCAGCTAGTGATGATAACACTAGTGAATCAGATGGGGAAGAGAAAAAAGTATTAGAAATGGCAACTTCAGCTGATTTTGCTCCATTTGAATCACGGAATGCATCCGGAGAGATTGTCGGATTTGATATTGATTTAGCTAAATATGTTGCAGAAGAACTTGGGTATGATCTAGAAGTTAAAGATATGAAATTTGATGGATTAGTTGGTGCTTTGCAAAGTAATCGTGTGGACATGGTGTTAGCTGGTATGTCAGCTACGGAAGATCGTAAAAAAAATGTCGACTTATCGACACCATATAATCACTCCGGCGAAATGTTTGTTACATTAAAAAATTCTGATGTTAAGAAGCTTGAGGATATTGAAGGAAAAACAATTGGTGTTCAGTTAGGAACGATACAACAAGAGGGCGCTGAAACACTTCAAGAAGATTTTGATTTCGAATTAAAGACAGTAGATGATGGAACGACCTTAATTCAAGAATTAATTTCTAATCGTATCGATGTGGCATATATGGATAAATCTGTTGCTGTTGGGTATATTGAAGAACAAGACCTTGCAGGATTCGATGATCCAACTACAAGCTCACCTGGCATGGCAATTGCTTTTCCTAAAGGGAGTGACCTTGTAGAAAAAGTGAATGAAGTATTAGCGAAAGCAGAAGAAAATGGAAAACTTCAAGAATTAAAAGATAAATGGTTAAACGAACAAAAATAAAAATATTGAAAGAAGAGAGGTGTAAGGCATGAATTTGGATTTTAGCCAAATCGTGCCTTATATTCCTTTTATGCTAGAAGGAATATGGGAAACGTTAAAGTTAGCAATTGTAGCTATATTGTTTGGTTTTATATTAGGGAATATATTAGCTTTATTTAAAATAGGAAGGATTCGTCCTTTACGATGGTTTGCGGATGCCTATACATCAATATTTAGAGGTACACCATTAATTTTACAATTAATGATTATTTATTTTGCGGTACCACAATTAACTGGTTATGATATACCAATTTTCTTGTCAGCTATACTCGCTTTTGGATTAAATTCGTCTGCATATGTATCTGAAATTATTCGAGCTGGTATTCAAGCAGTTGATAAAGGACAAACAGAAGCTGCTTTGGCATTAGGTGTTCCTTATCGTCAAATGATGACAGATATTATTCTGCCTCAAGCGATGAAGAATATATTACCGGCATTAATGAATGAATTTATTACGTTAACGAAAGAGTCTGCCCTTGTTTCAACTATTGGTTACTTAGATTTAATGCGACGTGCTCAAGTTGTTGGTGCTGATTTGTATCGAAATTTTGAGCCATTGTTATTTGTAGGTGTGATATACTGGTTACTAGTAATGGGTCTTACGCTAATTGGTAGATTCTTGGAACGGAGGCTGAGAGTAAGTGATTAAAGTAGAAAATTTAACAAAAAAATTTGGTAGTAATGAAGTATTATCTAACATATCTACAGAAATACAAAAAGGTGAAGTGGTTTCTATCATTGGCCCTTCAGGTTCGGGTAAATCTACTTTTTTACGTTGTATGAACCTTTTAGAACAACCTACTGATGGAAAAATTTATATTAATAATAAAGATTTAACAGATTCAAAAACAAATATTATGAAGGTAAGAGAGCAAATCGGGATGGTATTTCAGCATTTTCATTTATTTCCTCATCTGTCTGTATTAGATAACTTAACATATGCACCAATGAAGGTGAAAAAAGAGTCTAAGTTAGCAGCTCAAGAGAAAGCTACTAACTTACTTGCAAAAGTAGGTTTATCTGATAAAGCTGATGCTTTTCCTAATAGTTTGTCAGGAGGACAGAAGCAGCGTGTTGCAATTGCACGCGCATTAGCAATGGAGCCTGAATTAATGCTATTTGATGAACCAACTTCAGCATTAGACCCAGAAATGGTAAAAGAGGTACTTGATGTAATGAAAGATCTCGCTCACTCTGGTATGACTATGGCTGTTGTAACACATGAGATGGGGTTTGCACGAGAAGTAGCCGATCGTGTGTTGTTTTTAGATCATGGTGTATTAGTAGAAGATGGAGAGCCAAATAGTTTTTTTGATGCACCAAAGACAGAACGAGCAGCAACATTCTTAGAAAAGATTTTATAAAGTTAAAAGAGTTCTTCCGCTAAATGCAAAAGAACTCTTTTTGTGAACAAATGCTTCACACGCATTACAATTGACCTAAAAAGCATCTAGCGATATAATAAATATATATAAAAATATATTTTCCTTAAGGGGAGTAGCTTTTACAATAAAGTCGTCAATACAGAATGTACACACACCGTCATTCTCGGCTTTGTTGGCAACTAATGTTGTTAGCAAGACCTTTACCAGTGTATATGGGGAGGTCTTTTTTCATAGGATGGAATAGTATAGAAACTAATCTGCAAAATAAAAAGGAGAGGTGAAAAATGAATTCTTTATTATTTGAAAATATGCCGCCTTTTATTAAGAAAGAAATGGAAAAAATCACACAGCAAATTCAGCCATTAATGAAAAAAAACTCTAAATATATTATGTTTGCTTTTCCATTTATGCTTGTTGGCGGATTAAATTTGATCGTAATGTTTTTCCAAGATGCGTATAGTTTTGATATGTTACCTGTAACTGGTATATACGCTTTAATTACAGCAATAGGGATTGCGTTATTTAAAGAATCTAAATTTATGAGCAAAAAGATTCATCAAGTAGGTAAGGAACATATTATTGAACGAATGGAAATGAGTAGAATTATTGGAGAAGAAAAAAAGAATGCATATATTAAAATGGTGAAAAATCAATCAAAAATGAGCCTTCAAGTTTTCTTCAACTTTTTAACGGAAGAAAATAAAGAAAAACAAAATATGTATTCATAAGAATGTAGTTCCTGATACAATGTTGAAAAACATGCTAGATGGAAGACTAATGCGAGTTTGTGTTAGTCTTCCGTTTTTAAATTGAACAAAAAAGCTATGTTCACGGTTAGTAAAGAGTTGTTTCTTTTTAAATAATACTATAATATAGTTTTGTATTAATTTTGTTTCAAAGAGGTGAGAGGATTGCTAGAAATAATGAGCTTACCAGTGAATAATCTATTAGGTATGTTTATCTATCTCCTTATTTTTGTTTGCTTGTCAGCTATAATTACTAATATAATTTTTTATTTTATACCAAGGAAGTTTAATTTTTCATTTTATAGTACGATTACTGGAATAATAGTGTTTATATCCATTTTATTATGGTGGTTTATTATTGTTCGTTGAGCATACGTATTGTTGTTAAATTGATTGTTTTATACATAAGAAAATTCACATAGTGATCATTAAAATAAATAAGCGGACTATCATTCATACTAAATGTACGATAGTCCGCTTTTATTTAGTTTTATCCCAACCATTCGAATTTTAACAGTTGTTTATGCTTTTATCCACTATCAGCTTAAAACATTTAAAATGTAGTTAAGACTATTCACTTCTATATTCTAAAATATCAGCTGGTTGACAATTTAAGCTCTCGCAAATTTTTTCCAAAGTTGAAAATCTTATTGCTTTTGCTTTTCCTGTTTTCAAAATTGATAAATTTGCCTGTGTGATATCTACTTTTTCTGAAAGCTCATTTAAGCTAATTTTTCTCTTTGCCATCATGACATCTAAATTCACTATTATCGCCAATTTAATCACCTACACAGTCAAATCATTTTCTTCTTTTAGGTTTAATCCTTCTTTAAAAACTTCTACCATCGCTATAATGATTATTATAATAGATAAAATAGCCATGATAAATACAGAAAAGTTAAGATTAAAGCCCGAAAAGTCAAGTACTCCATTTTGGATACTCCATCTAGAAAATCCAATCGAAAACGAACCGTTGATTGATATTCCAAGTATAGCTAAAAGTGAAAAAACAACTAATGATCGTACTATTCTTTCCATAAGTTTAATGTTCTCTTTATTAAATATCTTATCTTTCTCCAAGTTTTTAATTAAACGAATCATTAAATATAGGGAATATACGATCGTAGCTGATGTTAATAATAAAAATATAATCACTTTTACTTGAAGCGAGCTGCTCATTACAACCATCTCATTATTATAATTGAATTCAGAATTATCTATGAATCTCCACACGGTGTAAATGGTAAAAACAAGCATCAAAACAATGTGAAGAAACAAACCGAATATCAATATTTTTCTTTTATTTTTCATTTAAATAACCTCCCTTTAAATTTCATTATAACCTAATTATTATCAATTATAAATATATTTTTATTGATAATCAATAAAAATGTAAATTTTTCCAATATGAATATATTTGAAAAATAGTCCTTTACAATTTGATGGATGAAGCGTATAGTATTAACTGTACTACGATGAATAATACAGTTAATACAGTTGAAAGGGAGGATAGATATGTTTGATCTAGATTTGCGTAACAGAAAACCAATATACGAACAATTGGTTAATAAGTTTAAAGAATTAATTATTAATGATGTGATACAAGTAGATGAAAAACTTCCATCTGTACGAATACTTGCCCAACAATTAACTGTGAATCCAAATACTATTCAAAAAGCGTACCGTGAATTAGAAGTACAAGGTTTTATTTATTCTGTAAAAGGAAAGGGAAGTTTTGTTGATCGTTCAGCAAAAAAGGTCAGTTTGAATGAGGTGAATAGAATTAGAACAGATTTAGAAAAACTGCTAGCTGAAGCTTTTTTTGTAGGAATAACAAAAGATGAGATAAATCAAATGATTGATATGACATATGAACAAATTGGAGGTGGCAATAGAAATGATTAATTTAACGAACATTTCAAAGCGATTTGATAAAGAAAAGGTGTTAGATCAAGTCACCTTTGGAGTAAATAAAGGTTCCATTTATGGTTTGTTGGGTTCCAATGGTGCTGGAAAAACAACGCTATTAAAAATGACTGCAGGAATATTGAAACAAGATCATGGAGAAATAATAATAAATACACAACAAGTATATGAAAATCCTAGTTTGAAACAAAAGATCATGTTTATTCCTGATTTGCCGTTCACCTTTCCACAATATACTGTGAAACAAATGGCTGAGTTTTATGCCAATATATACGATACATGGAATCAAGAACGATTTCATAAGTTACATGCATTACTTGGATTGGAGTTAAATCGAAAAATAGCACGTTTCTCTAAAGGGATGCAGAGGCAGGTAGCGTTCTGGTTAACTTTGTGTACAATGCCGGATGTATTGATTTTAGATGAACCGTTCGATGGTCTAGATGCTGTTGTGCGTCAAAAAATTAAAAACTTAATCATCCAAGATGTTGCTGATAGAGAAATGACTGTGATAATCTCGTCACATAACCTTCGAGAGATTGAAGACATTTGCGATCATATAGGTATTTTACATCATGGTTCATTTGTTTTAGAAAAAGACTTGGATGACTTGAAATCAGATATTCATAAAATTCAGATTGCTGTGAAGAATGACAGTACCGAGTTGCTTGAACAGCTAGACATTGTTCATCAAGAAAAAAGAGGAAGTGTTCATTTATTAATTGTAAGAGGTAGTCGAGAGGAAATTGATCAGACAATTAAATCTTATAACCCTGTTGTATATGATTTATTACCACTTACATTAGAAGAGATTTTTGTTTACGAAATGGGAGGTGTAGGTTATGCAATCGAAAACATCTTGGTTTAAGAAGGAATTAGTAAAACAAGACTTTCGTCAAGTAGGTTGGATTAGTCTTGTGTACACACTTGTTCTATTTTTCGTAATCCCATTAAATATAGCAATGTATCTAAGTCAGGATAGGATGGATCGGTATATAACAAATGATACGTATACTAATTTATTCGAATTTACTCCTATCATTCAAATACTAGCTATATTCGTTGCACCAGTGTTATTAGCAATAACTCTATTCCGTTATATGCAAACAAAACAATCTGTTGATTTTATGCACAGCTTACCGATTAAAAGACAAACAATTTTTATGTATAAATTCGGATTAGGAGTTGCTCTTTTAGTAGCAACTAATGTAATTATTAGTCTAATTTTAGTATTAATGGAGCGAAGTTTTGATGTTTCTCTTTTTTACACGCTAAGTGACATAGGACCATGGTTTGGATTAAGTTTACTGTTACAAACATTAGTTTTTACCATAGCGACATTTGTTGGTATGCTGACTGGATTATCTGCTATGCAAGGAATTTTCACCTATATACTTATGTTTTTCCCAGTTGGCATCACGACGCTGATCATGTATAACTTGAATAATTTTCTAATTGGATTTCCAACAAATTATTTACTAGAAGATCAACTATCTAAATATTCCCCAATAACATATAGTTGGGAATTGCTTTATGAGATGAATGTTACCGTTGTTGATATCTCAATATATAGTTTATTAATTTTGTTATTCACAGGATTTAGCCTTTTGTTATACACAAACAGAAAGACAGAGGCTGCATCTCAAACTATCGCTTTCTTACCATTACGTCCCATATTTAAGTATGGATTTACTTTTTGTATGACGTTAGTAGGTGGCACTTATTTTGGTATCATGCAGCATCATTATGCTTGGGTTATTTTTGGTTATATTTTCGGATCGATTATTGGTTATCTGTTAGCACAAATGATGTTAAAAAAAACTTGGAGAGTATTTACTGACTGGAAAAGTTATTTATATTATGTGTTAGCATGTAGTATATTGTTTATCCTAGTTTCGCTTGATGTTACGGGATATGAAAATAGAATTCCTAATTTAGATGACATTGAACAAGTGTATGTACAGGAACGGTCACCATATTATTGGCAGGAAGGAGATATAGGTGAACAATATAAGGGTATTAAATCAGCACAATTAATTAATGAAGTGAGAGAACTTCATCAAACGTTAATTGATTCCTCTGACCATTCGCAAGCATATGGCTATGAAGATAGTACAATTGAATTAAAATATGACTTAAATAATGGTCGCCATGTGATAAGAAAATATAATATCTCTAATACTTCGTTAGACGAGCATTTAAAACCAATTTATGAATCAAAAGAATTCAAAAAAATGAATGAGCCAATTTTTGCAATAGATAATCGTAATATTGACTATATTGAAATTAATGAATTTGCAAATTACTATGAAACCGTTCATGTTACCTCTAATGAGAAACGCATGGCGTCTTTAATTGATGTATTACAACAGGATGCACTTAACAAAAGTTATCAAGATATGCGTCATCCTACTAATGCTTTGGTTGAAGTTGCAATTTATTTGAATAATGATGAATCTCCTGTTTATATAAACATTCATCCGAATGATATTTCATTTTTAAATTGGTTGAAAGATCAAGGGATTTATGATGAATTAATTGTTACAGCTGATAAGGTGAATGCTATTTACCTTAAAAAATTCAACATAGAAAGTGGCCAAGTATACAACAGTGAATTCTATTTAGACAATGAGGATGTTGTTAAAATTACTAATAAAGAAGAAATTAGCACTTTGCTACAGTCCATTAGTCTACGTGGGAATTATGTACAAGAAGAAATTTACGGCATGGCAATTGACATAAAAGGTATGGATGAGATGCTTGTTGAGTCATTAGAACCAACTAAAGTTCCTGATTTTGTCTTAGAAGTGATTAAATAAATGGAGGTAATGCTGACGTGTTAACTCTAGAAGCAAGTAGAGGAGAGAATCCTATTTTCTACTGTTACTTTCAACTTTATTATCAAGATATGTTATCTATAGCTACCCATATAACTAGAGATAGTTATTTAGCGGAAGATGTTGTACAGGAATCATTTATTAAAGCGTATTACCATCAACATAATATTGAAGATAAATCAAAGTGGAAAGCTTGGTTAAAAACAATTGTTAAGCGGACTGCTATTGATGTGTTACGTAAACAACAACGTATGCAGACGATACCTGCTGATGATTGGCTTCAAAATCATATCATAATTGAAAATAGATGCTGTTCTTATGTAGAAGAAGCAATGGAAAAGAACATTAAATACCAACAAATTACTAATGCAATTGAATCATTAAATCCCAGTTTGCGGGATGTGCTTTATTTGAAACTACATTTTGATTTAACAGATAAAGAAATTGCTCAAAAATTACTTATCTCTATATCAGCTGTTAAAACACGTTTATATCGAGCAAGAATAAAGTTGCAAAAACTTTTAAAAGACGAGTTTAATACAACATTTCAGCAATGGTTAGAGGTGTCTTGACAAGATTTAAAGGTCCTGTTAAATATTTCTGGTAGTAAAATAATTTACAATGGAAATAGTATTAACAGGAGGTGAGAGAACATGAAAAACAAAAACATGATACTTCCTATTTTAGCATCAATCGGTGTTGGGGCAGCGACATATTACAGTATGAGAAATAAAGATATGGGTAATATGATGTCAAAAATGACAAAAACTATGACCCAACAACAGTAATAGCATAATTATAATTAGAGCAGGCGAATCATACTATTCGTCTGCTTTTCTAATTCATAGCTTCTCTTCTATTGTTTTGTTATAATGAACAAAACAATAGAAAAGGGAGTGGAGTTCAAATGGGTAACCAATTTATCGGTTATGTTGGAACATACACAAAGCAAGAAAGTGAAGGGGTGTATAAATTTGTACTAGATATTGATCAAGCTTCTATTGTAAATGTATCTCCTGCTGCGGAGCTTGATAACCCTACATATCTCACCGTATCAAATGATAATAAATATCTCTACGCGGTGTCGAAGGACGGAGAAAAAGGTGGAGTAACTTCATTCGCGATTGACAGAGAAACAGGGAATTTAACAAAATTAAACAGTCGATCTACGGCTGGTTCACCTCCATGTCATGTCAGTATAAAAAGTGATAACTCTAATGTTGTTACAGCTAATTATCATACAAAAAAAGTTGAATCTTACCTGACTAATCCAGATGGTTCTTTACAAACGCTTACAGATGTTGTCGAGCATGATGGTTCAGGACCACATGAACGTCAAGAAAAACCACATATGCATTATGCTGGTTTTACTCCAGATGAAAAATTCGTCATTGCAATTGATTTAGGTAGTGATAATATCATTACTTATAAAGCTGAAGAAGGCAAGTTAACAAAAGTACATACATTCCAGACAAAGCCTGGTAGTGGTCCACGACATATTGCTTTTCATCCTAGTGCAAATATTGCTTATGTTATGACTGAGCTAAGCTCTGAAGTAATTGTATTATCGTACAATAGATCAGATGGGTCGTTTACAGAAAAACAAACGATCAAAGCAATACCTTCTGATTATGACGAAACGAATGATGGAAGCGCGATACACATTTCAAAAGACGGAAAATTTGTTTATGTAGCTAATAGAGGGCATAATAGTATTGCTGTCTTTGCTATTAATGATGAGAGTGGTGAGCTTACTTTAATAGAGTGGGTGTCGACAGAAGGAGATTGGCCAAGAGATTTTGTACTTGATCCAACAGGGAAATTCTTAGTTGCATCAAATCAAAAATCAGGCACATTAACGCTTTATCAAAGAGATGAACAAACAGGCAGGTTAACCGCACTTCAAACAGATGTAGTAGCCCCGGAAGCGGTTTGTGTGAAATTCTTGAATTATTAATATATGAGCTTGAGACAAAACAATGTTTCTCAATAGAAAATACGAACATTTATTTTAATGAAGAATAAAAAACACCGCTGTGGAAATATACTCTCTTTCCACAGGCACGGCTTCGGGGGCCACAAGACGTGGGTCAGTTAGATGTTGTCACAGGACGTGACGGTTTTAGTCTAACGTCGATTCCTTTAAGGAGTGGATCCTTTGGATGCGCGCTGTTCCTGTAGGACAAGGAATACTTCGACAGCAATGCATCGCACGAATAAAATTGCACTTCATTTTCGAGGAGTATCGTATGTTTCCACAGCTAATTTGCTTGCTTAAGATAAAAAACGAACTATAATCCACTATATTAGGGTTATAGTTCGTTTTCTATTGTATAAGATTTGGTTATGTCCCATCCTCACTTTAATGAACGGTATGCTTCATTTCGAAGGCATCAATTTTACTTGAATGGGTTAGGGTAACTGAGATCTCATCCCAACCATTCAATAACATTTCTCTTGGGTATTCTGCTAAGTCAAAATTTGCTTCAAAACCAGTTGAATCAAACACTTTTTTCTTCTCTAAATCAACAGTCAAGTAATAATTGTCTTCTTTCGCATTGAGAATCAATTGTTGTACTTCTGAATTCGTTAATTTAACCGGCAATATTCCGTTTTTAGTACAGTTATTATAAAAAATATCAGCAAAACTAGGGGCGATAATAACCTTGAATCCAAAATCTTGTAATGCCCATGGTGCATGTTCCCTAGAAGAGCCACACCCAAAGTTATCACCAGCTACTAAAATAGATGCATCGGAATATTTAGGGTCATTTAACGAAAAATCAGATTTTCGCTGATTTTTTTCATCAAATCTCCAATTATAAAAAAGAAACTGACCGAATCCTTGTCTGGAGATCCGTTTTAAAAATTGTTTTGGGATGATTTGATCTGTATCTATATTTGCACGGTTAAGTGGGTAGACTAAACCATTGTGTCTTCTTAATGGCTCCATTTGAAAAATCCTCCTTTGGTTCAATGTTAATCAGTAGGGATTGGTAACTGCCTTACATCGACAAATTTCCCTTCGATTGCTGCAGCTGCAGCCATTTCAGGACTTACTAAATGTGTTCGAGCACCAGCACCTTGTCTCCCTTCAAAGTTTCGGTTCGATGTAGAAGCACAACGTTCACCTGGTGGAACAATATCTCCATTCATAGCTAGACACATGCTACAACCAGCCCCTCTCCATTCAAAGCCAGCTTTTTTAAAGATAATATCTAACCCCTGTTTTTCTGCCTCGGTTTTAACTGATTGTGATCCAGGAACAACAATTGCTCTAACTTCCGAATGGACTGTTCGTCCTTTAATAATACTAGCAGCACGTTCAAGGTCAACTAAACGTGAATTGGTGCATGATCCGATAAAAACATGCTCAATAGGAACAGACGATATTGGTTGGTCAGCTTCTAGCCCCATATAAGCTAAAGCGTGATTAATCTCGTTACGATCACTTTCTGTATTAGCGTCATTAGGGTTGGGTATGCTACCACTAATAGGAATACACATACTAGGATTAGTTCCCCATGTTACTTGTGGTTCGATTTCATCAGCATTAATTTCTACTGTTGCATCATAGACTGCACCTTCATCTGTAGCTAAATCTAACCATTCACTTGCAACCTGATCAAACTCCACTTCTTTTGGAGCATATTTCCTACCTCTTAAAAATTCAACCGTTTTTTCATCAGGGCTAACTAGCCCCGCTCTAGCTCCAGCCTCTATCGACATATTACATATCGTCATTCGACCTTCCATGGATAGATCTCTTATTGCCTCCCCAGTGTATTCAATAACATAACCGGTTCCAAATGTAACTCCAAATTTACCAATAATAGCGAGAATAAGATCTTTTGCCGTTACACCAGTACCTAGCTTGCCATCTACTTTAACATTTAACGTTTTTGGTTTTGATTGCCATATCGTCTGAGTTGCCAAAACATGCTCGACTTCACTTGTGCCAATACCAAATGCCAATGCACCAAATGCTCCGTGGGTTGAGGTGTGGCTGTCACCACAAACGATCGTTTTTCCTGGTTGCGTAAGCCCTAGCTCTGGTCCAATGACATGAACAATTCCTTGATGCTTATGATGAATGCCTGCTAGTGGAACTCCAAATTCATTACAGTTTTTCTGTAATTGATCCATTTGCCTTTTAGATATCTCATCTTTAATTACGTTACGATGGATGGTAGGAACGTTGTGATCCATCGTAGCAAATGTAAGATGAGGCTTACGAACATTACGCTTCTTCATTCGAAGGCCTTCAAACGCTTGGGGAGAAGTTACTTCATGGACTAAATGAAGATCGATATATAAGAGGTCTGGTCTACCTTCTTCATGATGAACGACATGTTTATCCCAAATCTTCTCTATGACCGTTTTAGGTTTATCCATGATTGTTTCACTCCTTTATCACCTAAGTTTAAATATATTTTTTAATTATTTCTGTTAATTCCTTTGTACTTACTCTCTTACCATTGTCCTTAATCTTTAAATCAGCGGTATGATAACCTGCGGCAATGGTTTTATCTATCGCTTGCTCTATCGCATCAGCTTCACTTTCCATATCGAATGAATAGCGCAGTAGAAGGGCGGCAGACAAGATCGCTGCGATTGGATTAGCAATTCCTTTTCCCGCAATATCAGGTGCCGATCCATGAGCGGGCTCATATAAGCCAACTCCATTCTCTGCAAGACTCGCAGATGGTAGCATACCTAACGAACCAGTTAATACAGATGCTTCATCACTTAAAATGTCTCCAAACATATTCTCGGTAATAATGACATCAAAGTCTTTCGGGCTAGTTATTAATTTCATAGCAGCAGCATCTACTAATTCATGATGAACGTCTACGTCTGGATATTCTAGCTTCTTTTCTTCAACAATCTCACGCCATAACTTACTTGACTCAAGAACATTTGCTTTATCCACTGAAGTTAATTTTTTTCTGCGAATTTGAGCGCTTTGGAACCCTTTATCGATAATACGTTCTATTTCATATCGTTGATAATACAGTGTATCTACGACAGCATTTCCGTTTTCGATTCGCTCACTTGGTGTTCCAAAATATAAGCCACCTGTCAGTTCTCGAACAATTAATAAATCACTATCCTTTATAATATCTTCTTTTAGAGGTGATGCACTTAGTAGAGCGGAAAATCCTTTAACTGGACGTAAGTTTGCGTATAAATCAAGTGTTTTTCGAATACCTAATAATCCTTTTTCAGGGCGCAGATGAGAAGGGTTTTGATCCCATTTTGGACCACCAACAGCACCTAATAGTACTGCGTCAGCATCTTTGCAAGCTGAAATTGTTTGATCAGGTAGGGGAGTGCCATGTAAGTCAATTGCACTTCCGCCAATCGTTTGTTTTTCAAAAGTAAAAGTATGATTAAATTTATTTGATAAATGAATGAGTACATCGTGGGTAGCATCGATTATTTCAGGTCCGATTCCATCCCCAGGAAGTAAAACAATATGCTTTGACATTTATAAGGACACATCCAATCTAAGCGTTAGTACTTATAACAGTTGATTCAAAATTTTTAGTAATAAATATTCGATTAATTGCGTTTAAATAAGCATTAGCGGCAGCTTCTAAAATATCTTGTGCAGTGCCACGTCCACTAACAGGTATTTGATTTACATTCATATTCACGTGTACCTCAGCTAATGCATCTTTTCCTTTACCAATAGAGCTCAGATTAAAGTCAGTTAATTGAATTTCCTCTATTATAAGTGATTCAATTGTATTGTATAGCGCTTCTACACTACCTTGGCCAGTTTTAGCGGTTTTAATTTCTTTTCCATCAGGTGTGAGAAGGAACACAGTAGCTTTTGGTAAATTATTTGAATCGTATTGTACTTGGAACGATATAAGTTTATATCGCTTTATGTTTTGAATGTCTGTTTGAATATCTGTTAAAATAACAAATAGATCATCATCTGTAACTTCTTTTTTACGGTCTGTTAACTGTTTAAATGCTTGAAATGCTTCTGGTAGTTTATCTTCATTCAGCTTAAAACCTAATTGTTCAATTTTATCTTTAAAAGCGTGTCGTCCAGAATGTTTACCTAAAACTAAGTTATTAGAATAAATTCCAACTAGTTCAGGTGTTATGATTTCATATGTTTCTGCGTGCTTTAATACGCCATCTTGATGAATACCTGCTTCATGTGCAAATGCGTTTCTACCAACGATTGCTTTGTTTCCAGGTACAACCATTCCAGTTAACTTACTGACTAGATCGCTTGTTCGTTTAATTTCTTTTAAAACCATGTTTGTCTCAAATGGGTAAAAATCTTCTCTTATTTTTAGTGCTACAGCAATTTCCTCTAAAGCTGCATTACCAGCACGTTCTCCAATACCGTTAATTGCACCTTCGATTTGTGTAGCGCCATTTTGTATTGCCGCAATTGAATTTGCAATCGCCATTCCTAGGTCATCATGGCAGTGGCAAGAAAGGTCTACTTTATTAATATTCGGCACATTGTTCTTCACATAACGAAACATTTCTCCATATTCTTTGGGCGTTGTATATCCGACCGTATCAGGTAGGTTTATGACAGTAGCACCTACATCAATTACTTTTTCAATGATTTCTGCTAAAAAAGGTAAATCTGAGCGAGAGGCATCCTCTGCTGACCATTCAACATCTTGACATTTTTGTTTTGCGTATTTCACCATCTCAACCGCAGTATCGATCACCTCTTCAGGTGTCTTTTTTAATTTGTATTCCATGTGAATAGGGGAGGTGGCAATGAATACATGAATTCTTGGTTTTTTTGCAGATTTAATGGCTTCCCATGCAGCGTCAATATCTTTTGCGTTTGCTCTAGCTAGAGCGGCAACTGTAACTGAATCAATCGTCTCTGCAATTTTTTGTACTGCTTGGAAATCGCCAGTGGAGGAAGCAGGGAAACCTGCCTCCATGACATCCACACCCAAACGTTCCAACTGCTTGGCAATTTCAAGTTTTTCTAATTGATTTAAGTTTACACCAGGAGATTGCTCGCCATCTCGAAGTGTCGTATCAAAAATCTTAATTTGCGTCATTCGAGCTCACTTCTTTCTTTGCATTTGCTTTTTGTTTAACAAATGGCATTAATTCACGAAGCTCTCTACCAACTTTCTCAATTAAATGGTTATTTTCCTTCGTATTTGTAGCATTGAATTGAGGACGATTTGCTTGATTCTCTAAAATCCATCCTTTAGCAAATACACCTGTTTGAATATCCGTTAGAACATCTTTCATGCGAGCCTTCGTATCTTCGTTAACCACTCTAGGTCCTGAAATAAAATCACCCCATTGAGCCGTATCAGAAATAGAGTAGCGCATGCCTTCAAGACCACCCTCATACATAAGGTCAACAATAAGCTTTAGCTCGTGTAAACATTCAAAATAAGCAACTTCTGGTTGATATCCTGCTTCTGTTAATGTTTCAAATCCTGCTTTAACAAGGCTAGTTAGTCCCCCGCATAAAACCGCTTGCTCACCAAATAAGTCTGTTTCTGTTTCTTCTTGGAAAGTAGTTTCTAGTATTCCTGCTCGACCTGCGCCAATTCCTTTTGCGTAAGCAAGAGCTATTTCTTTTGTGTTTCCAGTATAATCTTGATAAATTCCGTATAACGCAGGAACTCCGGCACCTTCTTCATACGTACGACGAACGAGATGACCAGGACCTTTAGGAGCTACAAGAAATACGTCTACATTTGATGGTGGTACAATTTGATTAAAATGAACATTAAACCCATGGGCGAATACAAGTGCATTTCCAGCTTCTAAATTTGGTTCAATACTCTCTTTATAAATAGCTGGTTGATATTCATCTGGTAAAAGCACCATGATAATTTCTGATTCTTTCGTTGCTTCCCCGACTGTTTTAACCTCTACACCATCTTCAACTGCCTTATCCCATGATTTACCTTGACGTAAACCTACAACTACATTAAAGCCACTTTCCTTTAAGTTCAATGCGTGTGCATGTCCTTGAGATCCATAACCGATAATTGCAATTTTCTTATTTCTTAATACCTCTTCTTGAATGTCATTGTGATAAAGTACTTTTGCCATTTTTTCTACATCCTCTCAAATATAATTTTTATAGTAAATGATTGATTCATTTTACTTCTTAATTTAATAAAGATAATGAATTATTTTCTTGTGCTTGCTGAGGCTGCTGTCCTCGTAAAAATGCGGTAACACCAGTTCTTACTAACTCTTTAATACCATAAGGCCGTAATAAATCAATTAAGGCTTCTACTTTATTTGATTTCCCAGTAACCTGCACAGATATCGTGTCTTTACTTACATCAATAACAGTTGCACGAAACGGTTCAATAATTCCTTGTATTTCAGATCGAAGTTGACTGTTACTAACTATTTTTATTAATGCAAGTTCACGTGCAACAATGGCTTTATCTGTTATATCAGAAACCTTTAAAACATCAATCTGTTTGTTTAATTGTTTGGTTACTTGTTCTAATTTTTGGTTGTCTTCAATTTCAACTACAAAGGTCATCTTGGATATACCTTCCACTTCGGTACGACCAACGGAAATACTCTCAATATTAAATTGTCTTTTTTGAAGTAATCCAGTGATACGATTTAGTACACCACTTCGGTTTTGTACGGTTGCGGTTATGATTCGTTTCATGGTTTCACTCCTATCATTTCATGAATTCCTTTACCAGGTGCAATCATTGGAAAAACGTTTTCTTGTTGCAACACGCGGCAGTCAATAAGAGCAGGTCCATCGTCAGCAAGCAATGCAGGTAATTTCTCTGTTAGTTCTTGTTCAGATTCAATTTTTACACCTTTAATATCATAGGCTTCAGCTAACTTCACAAAATCTGGTTGAATACTAAAGATCGATTCAGAATAACGTTCTTCGTAAAACTGTTCTTGCCATTGTCTTACCATGCCTAGTGCGGCGTTATTCACAATGATAATTTTAACTGGTAAATCTCTTTCCTGTAAGATGGATAGCTCTTGTAAAGTCATCTGAAAACCGCCATCCCCAACAATAGCAATAACTTTATCATTTGGTGCGGCTAGTTGTGCACCAATTGCAGCTGGAAAACCGTATCCCATTGTTCCTAGTCCACCAGATGTAAGCCAACGATTTGGTTTATTAAACTTGTAGTATTGCGCAGCCCACATTTGATGCTGTCCTACGTCAGTTGCAACAATTGCATCCCCGTTCGTTGCTTTATAGACTTGTTCAATTACCCATTGGCCAATCATTCCTTCTTTCGGTTGTTTATACCATAATGGATAATTTTTTTTGTTTTGTTGCACATGTGTTAGCCAATCTTTATAATCTCCAGACAATTTAATGTGTTTCAACATTAATGTAAGAGCTTTTTTAGAATCTGAAACAACTGGTATGTGTGTTGTAATGTTTTTTCCTATTTCAGCTGGATCAATGTCAACGTGAGCGACAATAGCTGATGGCGCAAAATGGTCTAAGTTACCGGTTAGTCGATCATCAAACCTTGCTCCAACATTGATTAATAGATCACATTCATACAATGCGTTATTAGAAGCATATGTTCCGTGCATTCCTGCCATCCCTAAAAACAATTCGTGTGTGCCAGGAAAAGCACCTAAGCCAAGTAGAGTAGAGGTAACAGGGATTTGATGTTGCTCTGCAAATGCTAATAACTCATCAGTTGCCTTACCTATAATTACACCAGCTCCAGCAAGAATGATTGGCTTTTTCGCCGTTTGAACTGCTTCGCCTAATTTCTTAATTTGCATTGGATTTGGTTTCGTTGTTGGTTGATAACCAGGCAAGTGAAAATCTGTATTGTATGGATCACTACAGGGATTAGCTGCAAGATCTTTTGGAATGTCAACAACAACGGGACCTGGTCGCCCTGTAGAGGCTATATGAAATGCCTCTTTAACTATTCTAGGTAAATCACTAATTGAGCGAACTTGATAATTGTGCTTCGTAATAGGAGTTGTAATTCCCATTACATCAGCTTCTTGAAATGCATCTGTTCCAATAACGTTTTGTGCTACTTGCCCTGTGAATACAACTAGTGGAATGGAATCCATCATTGCGTCAGCAATACCGGTTACTAAATTGGTAGCTCCTGGACCTGAAGTTGCAATGACTACACCAGGTTTACCTGAGACGCGGGCATAACCTTCAGCAGCATGAATGGAACCTTGTTCATGGCGAGCTAGCACTTGATTAAAAGACTCTTTTGCTTTATACAATGCATCAAAAATAGGTAGTACTGCCCCGCCCGGATAACCAAATAAAGTGTCGACATTAGCTTCTATAAATGTTTCAACCAACAAATCCGCTCCTGTTTTTGGGGCGTGATGTGAAGTAGTTGTTTTTTTCTTTTGCATATCTTTTGTTTGTACCATTTTATCCCTCCTATGAGTATTAAATTATTTTTACTTGATACTATAAATAAAAAAGACCTTTCTCTCCTAATAAAGCCGATATATTCAGCATTACAAGGGAGAAAAGGTCTAACTTTTCACGGTACCACCCTGATTTACAGTATTCTTGCAAATACTGCCTTATGAAGCCACTTGTCTAATGGTAACCAGATAGCTTCGATTTTTAATAACGAGTGTTTACAATACACCCGGTTAAATATACTAAGTATTGACTGTTCCATTTAACTCTCCGAGACGATGTCAGAATAACTTGTATTTCCGGGCTTCCAGCAACCCCGGCTCTCTGTAAACACAAGGGATTTATTCCTTTGTTCTCATCAACAATTTATTTTATATTTAATTTTTTGTTTAAATAATCTTCAAATTGAATAAAAATTTACATGGTTTAAAAAATTCTGATTTTTAAATGTTTAATAATTAAGAATAAATTATTTATTTGGTTGTCGACAATCATACAATTAATTTAAGAGAAGGTCAACAGGTTTAGTGAAAATTTTCTGATATTTTTAAAAAATAGGCATTAACTAAAAAAACTAGGGAAAAATCTCACTGCTCAACTTAAAATACGAACGATTATTTTAACGTACTAAAACATACATCGCTGTGAAAATATCCTTCTTTTATACAAGCTTGGTAGCAATGGATCGTACGAAAAAAAGCTCTTTATCTTTGAGGAGTGTCGTATGTATCTACAGATAAACTATTGACTTTAAAAAAGCGGATTTTAATTCAATATTAGAATCAAAATCCGCCTTCTACTACTTGTTATTTAACTTATGTCCCAAGTTCTTTTTTAACCGGTATAGATATCTCCCTTTGGGTATCGTATGTTTGTTTTGTGTGGCTTTGCTAACAAAAAAGCAAAAGTCAATGGTCCTAATCTTCCAATGAACATTAGCAGAATAATTAATGTTTTTCCTATTTCAGATAAATGACCTGTTAAACCTGTTGATAGACCAACTGTCCCAAAAGCAGATACCACTTCAAATATAATAGATAGAAATGGTGCATCTTCAGTAATAGATAACAAAAAAGTAAAGAGAAATACAATAACCATACCTAAACTAAGGATAGATAAAGAACGAGTAATAACTTCTTTAGAGATACTACGGTTGAAGATTACAGGTTCTTCTTTAGAAGTTAAAAAAGAATAAGTAGCCAAAAGAACAACGATGATGGTAGTTAGTTTTACTCCACTTGCTGTAGAGCCTGTTCCACCACCAATAAACATAAGCATCATAGTGAAGAATAGAGATGCATCTTTCATAGAACCAATGTCAATAGTATTAAAACCAGCGGTTCGAGGAGCTAACCCTTGAAAATAAGCAGCTAATAATTTATTGAATGTGTTAAATGAACCAATTGTATTTGGGTTACTGTATTCCAGTAAAAATAAAACGAGAATAGAGATTACATTGATTGTCACCGTACCTGACAACATCAACTTTGTGTGTAAAGATAGAGATCGCCAGCGCTTGTTTATTTTTAAATCAGCAATAACTGTAAATCCTAATCCTCCAAGAATAAATAGTGCTGTAATAATAATATTTATTATTGGAGCGTGAGCATGATTGATAAGGTTGTTTGTCCAAGTAGAAAAACCAGCATTATTAAATGCTGAAATAGTATGAAACATACTGTGAAACAAGCCATCTCCCCAACCGTACTCAGGAATCCAAACTAAAGATAGGATGAAAAAAGCAATCATTTCTACCATAAATACAAACAACATTAATAATTTTATCAGACGAATAATTCCACCTGGGTGATCCTGATTAAAACTTACCGATAAAAACAATCGTTGTTTGAGTGTTATCTTTCGACCAATTATTAATAAAGTAAAAAAAGCAAATGTCATCAACCCAATTCCACCAATTTGGATCATAATCATAATAAATGTTTGCCCAACTCGAGTAAAAGATGTCGCAGTATCTACAACAATTAGCCCAGTGACTGTAGTAGCTGATGTAGCAGTAAATAAGGCATCCATCCAACTTAGTGGTGATGTTGTCGACATCGGTAACTTTAACAGGATAGTACCGATCATTATTATTGCTATAAAGCTAATTGCTAATATTCGAGGTGGCGAGATGGTAAAAAATGCGTTTTTTATTTTGTCCATAGTAAACTTCCTAATTTTATATTTTTATCTAATATTATAAAACAATGAATCAATTATGCAATTGTTTTCAAACAAGACACTTTTTAGTTCGTGTTTTTCGATTATAAAAGTAGTGAAAGTTGATAGGAGCCGTTCCTTTTCAGCAAATCAATTACTATAAATATTGTAGTGTATTAATGTGTAATCAAAATAAAAAGGAGGGAGTTTATGAATAAAGGTACTGTCATTCGAACGGTTATGCTTATATTAGCTTTGACTAACCAAATGCTAGTTTTGTTTGGTAAATCACCACTTCCTTTTTCAGAAGAACTAATAGAACAAATGGTAACAACAATTTTCACTCTTGTATCATCTATTTATGCTTGGTATGGGAATAACTACGTCAGTAAAAAGGGAAAAAAACAATTAGATGTTCTAAGAAAAAATGGTTTGACAAAATAATGTTATGTTTTTATTTTTAAAAATAAAGAAAAGGAGTGACTATTATAATAATCATTGATCCTGGACATGGCGGAAGAGATAAAGGCGGTGGTTCTAATTCATCATGGTTAGAAAAAAATTTTGTGTTAAAGCTATCGCTCTATCAATATACTCGATTGCAGGAGTTAGGTATCCCCGTGGAAATGACACGATACACTGACAAGTATCTTCATAGCGATGAGCGAGTAAAACGCGTTTTGTTTAGTCATGCAACGTACTGTATTTCTAACCATATTAATTCAGGTGGTGGAGTCGGTGCAGAGTTAATTCATTCTATTTATACGGACGGAAGTCATGCGAATATCTTAGCTGAAAAAATAGAACAAACAAATCAAAAAGTTAGAAGGGTATTTACTCGTACACTTTCTTACAATGATCAAAAAGACTATTACTATATGCATAGAGAGACAGGTCGGGTAGAAACAATTATTATTGAATATGGATTTGCGGATTCCATACAAGATCAAAGAAAATTGACTAAAGACTGGAAAGCGCTAGCAGAAGCAGTTGTTGAAGGAATTTGTTTATTAACTGACACACCTTATGATAACTGGACAAACAGAGTAGGCACAGAAGATAAAGCAAATGCTTGGTATATTGGTAAACGTGTAGAAAGTATTGTAGATAATTTACGTTACTATTACCAACCTGACTGGAGTGATCGTTTCTTGGTTAATACAATAGACAAAGGGATCGGTTTTCCAGAAATCATAGATAAATTAACAGTTGAAAATGGAGAACAATATCAAGTGAAAAATTCAAACGGAGATGTTTATTATATTACGGCTAATGAGAAATATGTGAAAGTAAAATAACCACCATAAAATGAAGAGGTTAGCTTAGGTTGTTAATCCGTATTTATGAAATGCTTTAACTTCTTAAATGATTCTACAAAAGCATCAGGATTTTCAATAGTTTGGAAAGTTGTTACTCCTTTATTTGTATGAAGGTAAAGAAAGTAATTTATATTTACTTTTCGATAAGTAATATCATACACGTTATGAATAGAAAATTGTTGACTGGCACTTTGTATGCAATGGTTATGCAAGGTAAGTGTATACTCATCTTGCATGATACATTGTTGATTTTTCTCAATTTTTCTTTCGACAACTATATAAGTTTGTGTAGCTAACTTTGACAAGTATCTCATCCTCTTCTAGTATTGATGATATAAGTATGACAAAAAGAAATCATGAAATCAAAAATAGTGATTTGGAGTGTTTATATGATAAAAGCATTTGTCCATGAAAAAGAAAGAATCCTACTCAAGGAAATATCAGAATCTGCTATTAAAGATAACGAGGTAAAGGTAGCAATTAAAGTAGCTGGGTTAAATCATCGTGACTTACATATTCCAAAACGAAGGGGAAATGTTTCCACACCATTAGTATTAGGTTCGGATGGGGCTGGAGTGATTGAGATGGTAGGGAGAGATGTAACAGGCTTTTCTGTAGGAGATGAAGTAATTATTAATCCTGGTTTAGGATGGTTGAATCAATCAGATGCACCACCAGAGTCATTTGAAGTTGTTGGTATGCCAAACGATGGAACATTTGCTGAAAAATATATTGTTGATCAAAACTATGTTGAGAAAAAACCAAGTTATTTAACGTGGAAAGAGGCTGGTGTTTTAGCATTATCTGCATTAACCGGATACCGGGCATTATTTACTAAAGGAAAGGTTTCGGCTAATACTACTGTATTTTTACCAGGTGCAGGAAGTGGTGTTATTACGTACATTATTCAATTTGCAAAAGCAATTGGAGCAAGAGTTATCGTTACTTCTCGATCTGCCGAAAAAAGAGCACATGCTATCTCATTAGGAGCAGATTTAGCTATTGATACAGAAGCAGATTGGAACGAAGAACTGAAAGATGAAACCATTGATTTAGTGATTGAAAGTATAGGAAGGGCAACATTTAATCGATCTTTATCCGTACTTAGGCGTGGTGGAAAAATGGTTACGTTCGGTGCTACAACGGAAGATGAAGTATCCATCGATATTCGACAATTTTTCTATGGGCAATACCAATTATTAGGTTCAACAATGGGGAGTAGAGAAGAATTGCGTAATTTATTACAATTTATTGAGAAGTATCAGATTCATCCTGTAGTAGACAGTGTTTTCGCATTAGATGATACAGCATATGCCTTTCAATATCTACAAAAAGCACAACAATTTGGTAAGGTAGCAATACAAGTTGCAAAGGATGACTAGAAGTAATTAGAACTTCTAGTCATCCTTTTGGTTTAAAGAATATTGCTCCGATCATTCCAAAAATAATTGCGGCTGTAATTCCAGAGCTAGTTACTTCAAACATGCCGGTTACCACACCTATTAATCCATGCTTTTCCGCTTCTTGTAAAGCTCCATGAACTAAAGAGTTACCAAAACTAGTTATAGGAACAGTGGCGCCAGCCCCAGCAAAATCGATTAAAGGTTCATATAAGCCAAATCCATTTAAGATTGCACCTGCTACGACTAGTATACTTAATGTATGACCAGGTGTTAATTTAAAGATATCAAACATGAGTTGGCCAATAACACAAATCACTCCACCAACTAAAAAGGACCATAAAAACACCATTTTTAACTACCTCCATTCTCTATTGAAACAGCATGTGCAATACAAGGAATAGATTGTTTTTGTTGTACGGTTAAAGGAGATAATAGAGCGCCTGTTGCTACAACTAAAATTTTATTTAACTTTTTTTCATTTAACTGATTGATCAAATGTCCATAAGTAACCACAGCAGAGCAACCTGATCCGCTTGCACCTGCAAAAACTTCTTGATCTTTTTTATATATCATTAATCCGCAATCTAAAAAAGAATCAGCATTTAAAAGTAAGTTTTTTTGTTTGGCTAACTCTAGCGCAATTGATCTACCGATTTCGGCTAAATCACCAGTGATGATACAATCATAATACGAAGCATCAACTCCTCGATCCATTAGGTGAGTAGCTATTGTATCAATTGCAGCTGGAGCCATTGCTTCTCCCATGTTAAAGGGGTCTGTCATTCCCATATCAACGACTTTCCCGATTGTTGCACTTGTTACTTTTGGCCCGTTTCCCTTATTTGCTAGTAAACATACGCCAGCTCCGGTTACCGTCCATTGTGCTGTAGGCGGCTTTTGTCCACCATATTCTGTAGGATATCTAAATTGCTTTTCAACTGCTGCATTATGACTACTTGAACCAGTTATAATGTAATTTGCGCTTTTTGAATTAATTAAGTTTGCTGCAAGTGCAAGTGATTCCATGGATGTTGCACAGGCACTAAATGTACCGATATATGGGATTTGAAATGATCTTGCAGTAAAACTTGTGGGAGTAATTTGATTGATTAAATCACCAGCAATTAAGTATTGAACTGCTTCTTTTGTTATATTACTTTTTTTAAGAGCGTGATTACATGCTGATTCAAAAAGAAGTTGATGTGCTTGTTCAAAAGAGTCTTGTTCTAGCCAAAAATCATTGTACAATTGATCAAATGTTGTTGATAATTTACTTTTTGCTTCAAATGGACCACCTACAGTCCCGGTTGATATAATCGTTGGGTTATTTTCAAATTTCCATGTTTGTTTACCAAGTAACATTACATAATACCCCATTCTAATAAAAGTGTTTTTATTAATGCCACAACGAATGCAGAAAACACACCAAATAAGATTACAGACCCAGCTAATTTAAACATATTCCCGCCAACACCTTGAACAAATCCCTCTGATCGATGTTCAATAGCGGCAGAAATAACTGCATTACCAAACCCTGTAACAGGAACGGCAGTACCTGCTCCAGCATATTGTGCTATGTGGTCATAGACACCAAAACCTGTTAATAACATCGTGATGAAAATTAGCGTTGCGGTAGTAGGGTTACCAACTGTTTGCTCAGTGAAATCAAAAAAATACATGTAAAAAGTAGAAATGCCTTGGCCGATTGTGCATATTAAACCACCAAAGAAAAAAGCGTTAATACAATTCTTTAAAATAGGGCGTTTACGTTCTTTTTGTTGAGCTAATTTTTGATATGTTTTTTTTGTAGTGGAAGGTGATTTGTCCATATATGTAATCCTTCTTTCTAAGCGTTATCTTTTAACAATTTTTTAATGTGATTAAATTTCTCTTTTAAGTTATCAGAGGATTGATGTATTTTATTAATTTCAATAAAAATTTTTTGATCTGAAGAGACGGTAATTTTCTTAAACTGAAATTGTTTTTTTAATTTTTTCTTTACCTTTTTCTCAATCGATTGTTCATTTATTTGTTGAAAAGTAGTAGCTTTTATCGCAACAATTAATTCTTGGTTATATACAACTGCTGTAACATCTGAGATCGAACTAAACTGTTCACGTATATAAGTTGTTATATCAGATTGATGATTTTGTTTATATTGCATTTGTTCAATGTTTTCTGTGTTATTCGTCAAAGGTTTTTGTTGATTGCAAGCAACAAAACTAAAGAACAAAAGTAAGATAGGAAGTAAGATATAGCGTTTTTTTTTCATGTCATCACCTATACGTAGAAATTCCTTTTCATTCAACAAAAGAAGAAAGGTTGTGATTAGTTTGGTTCAATCTATTGTAATTATGCAAGGAATATCACAAATCGAACAGAATTGACTTAATTGGACAAATTATTATTTATTTACATTATTGTGAAACTTTTTTTAATGGTAATACGTCATATATGTTAGATAGAAGTAATTTGAAAAAAGGGGGGGTGTTTGGTGATAAAGCGATTCGCAATCATGTCTGTCATCGTTATTTTATTAGGGCTAGGAACGATTGTATGGTTTAGGACTAGTTCAACAAAGACACTAGCTGAACCAGTTGTTATTCATAAACAGGAAGGTAATTTTATTTTACATATGAGAATGGAAAATAATACGGAAGGTTTTAGGGTTTTACATTCATTAGAATATGTAGGGGAAAAACCGATTACAATTACACACCGAACACCATTAACTTATCTTTCTTTTGGAGCAAGGAAAAGTAACTTTACAGGAAGCCCCATTAGCAAAACAATTCAACCTGGAGATATTTATCGAACAACTCCGACAAGAAAAGTATTTAAACCTTTAGAAAATGGATCAAATACTTTATATATTCATTGCCAGTTTATTGCCGATGAAGAAGTTATTAATATTAAAATAGAAAAAAATGTAAATATACAATGATATGAAGTGCTCATAGTCAAATAGCCAACAAAGATAACAAAATTAATTTACATGGCTTTAGCTCTAAATTCGATAGGACTAAGGCCGTTTAGTTGTTTTGATATTTACCATCATTATAGAAATGTGGTTGTACAACTTAAAATGCTCCCCTTAAGGGGAGCATTTTAATCTATCTTTTTCATTTAGCTGTGTAAATATATGATACTCTTCCAAAATAAGAAGCTATGTTCTTCGTATGCCTTTTCAGTTTAGAAATAATCTGTTGTCCGCTTCTTTTAGTTATTTATAATTGAAAGCTCAACTTGCTTCGTTTGTTGTTCAGAATTTGTCCAATGAAGTAATTCCTCTTCTGATGGTTGCTCGATTGAAGGAATCGTTGCCAGTATGGTTGTATCATCTACCCAATCAACAGCTAAAACAGGCCAATCAAATTGATCTAGAGTTATGTTAATATTTTCTTCTTTGTTAGTCAGATTTTTATTTCCCCAATTTTTTAAATCTAATATCATAAGTTTATTTTTTTTCCATGGTTTATCTTTCACGCTACGCTCAAAGTTAAAAACTAGCTTATCGTTATCTAGCGATTGAGCAACTTGGATAAAATTTGCACGATCTGTTAATAAAAAAGAGTGTCCTTCTCCTGTAGGATCTAACAGGAGATAAGAATATAGTTGATTAGATTTAGCAAAACCAAGCAAATATATTGACTCAGGTGATTGTATATCAAGTTTATTAATCTCCATTTCGTTAATTGCTTGCTTACGATTATCGATTTGTGATAAGTAATTTTTCAAAATAGGAACTTTATTTAAGTTGATTGTCAGTTGTTCTTCTTCTAACATGAATTCGATCATCATTTGTGACTCTTCTGGATCTTTTTCATCAGTCTCTTCAACTAATGTGGCACTTTCTTGTGCTGGAGTAGTCATTTCTTCTTTAACAATGATTGGTTTATCCTCAGAGGAACATCCAGTGATAAGTAGTATTAAACTTATAAATATAAAAGAATACATTATATTTTTCATTTTGATTTTCCAACTCCTAAAGGAATAATAAACAAGATATATGGTTTTTATTTCTTGAATAAAGGGTATGATAATAATAATAATTAATTACTGTTGTTGTTCTGGGATACCATGTAAATTTGACCTGTTAGATAAAATAGTATCGTTTGATTTACCTGTCGCATCTCAATCCATTATTGATATAACTTAAATTACTATTTCCTAGGAGGTATCTCGATTTGAATATAGATGATACGAACTATTTGTTAAGTCAAATAGAGTTAATCAGAGAACAAATGGTCGAGATTGCATTAATTAAAGGATTTACTAGCAAAGAGTCTATCATTTTAAGTCAAGAACTAGATTTTTTATTAAACCAGTATGAAATAAAGAAAGGAGTCAAGTAGTAAACAAGTATCTACTACTTGTTGTACTGTCGTAAATAGGTTTCTAACCGCTTTAAGCCCTCTTCTAATGTTTCTAAATGATAGGCGTAAGATAATCTTAAATATCCCTCTCCGTACTGACTAAAAGCACTTCCTGGTACTAATGCAAGCCCAACTTCATTAACTAAATTTAATGCTATATCAAAGGACGGAAGGTTTGAATTTGTCTTAAGGAAAAAATAAAAGGCACCATCTGGTTTGACTACATTCAGTCCCATATCAATTAGTCGTGTATAAACATAATCTCTTCTTTTCTGATAGGAGTGTTTCATTGCTGTTGGATCCTGAACGCCGTTTTTTATTGCAGCTAAAGCAGCGTGTTGACTGACTGATGTAGCACAAGAAACATTATATTGGTGCACTTTAAGCATATGTTTCGTTAACCAAGAAGGAGCTAATATATAACCGATGCGCCAACCAGTCATGGCGTGTGATTTAGATAATCCATTGATGACAATCGTTTGTTGTCTTATTTGTTCGTTGATGCCAGCTATAGAATAATGAGTTGTATCATAAGTCAATTTACTGTAAATTTCATCTGCTATGATAAATATGTTTTTCCCCTCTATTATATCAGCAATATCTTTTAATTCATTTTTAGTTAATGTTACCCCTGTTGGGTTGGATGGATAAGGAAGTATTAGACATTTTGTCTTACTTGTAATATGTTGTTTTAATTTTTCTGGTGTTATTTTAAAATCCGAATCGGTTGTATCAATGTATACAGGCTTTGCACCAGAAAGTCTAATCAGAGGTTCATAGCCAGGATAAACAGGACCTGGTAATAACACTTCATCCCCTGGTTCGATAATCGTTCGAAGAGCAATATCAATCGCTTGAGAAGCCCCAACAGTTACGATGATTTCATTAGCTGGATCGTAATTTAGCTGATAGTCAGTGGAAACAGCATGTGCGATTGCTTGACGAAGCGATAGAAGTCCAGCATTGTGCGTATAGGTAGTATAATTATTATCAATTGCCTGTTTCGCAGCATACTTAATGTGTTCCGGTGTGGCGAAGTCTGGTTGCCCGATCGTTAAAGAAAGAATGTTTTTTTTATCACTGACCATATTAAAAAACTTTCGAATACCAGAAATTTCGATTTGTTTCACAGTTGAATTAAGTAAATGTTCCATTGTAATAGCTCCTTTGATAAATGTCGTATGATGTTATATGTTTTTTAAAAAATAACAAGTTATAATTAAAGTGATTAATTTAAGGAGTGATTGAAAATGTGTAATAGAAAATAAATGTTGGCCAATTAGTTAGTCAAAGCAAACAAAGATTACACAATGATAAGCTTGCGATGAAAAAACTAGAAGAAGTTTGGATCAAAAATATTCAATTAGAAAAGAATATAGATAATAAAACACATGTAAGTTAATCATACCATAATTAAATAATATATAACAAAATTTCAAATGAATTAAAATGGTGTAGTAATTTATGCTGAACGTGGTAAAAATAAGCTTAGTGTGCTTTTAAAAGAAAGTAGGGACAAATTATGCAACAAGTTGGATTGATATTAGAAGGAGGAGCAATGAGGGGTGTTTATACAGCGGGTATTTTAGATTATTTTCATGATAAAAAAATAAGGTTTCCTTACGTGGTTGGTGCGTCGGTCGGCGCTTGTGTAGCTACTTCATACGTGGCAAATCAAAGAGGACGCAATTATAAAGTTTTTGTAGATTACAGTAGTCATCCAGAGTACCTATCATTTAAGCGTTTATTAACAAAACGGTCGTTGTTCGGTATGGATTTTATTTTTGATACACTTCCTAATCAATTGGTTCCATACGATTACGAAGCATTTTTAAAAAATCACAGTAAATTAGTGATCGCTACAACTGATATACATACGGGAAAGCCAGTATATTATGATTCATTTAATAGTAAAGATGAGTTATTTAAAATTGTTCGTGCATCAAGCTCACTTCCATTTGTCTCTAAAAGTGTGTTACATCAGGGTTTAGAGCTAATGGATGGAGGAGTGAGTGATCCTATACCAATTAATGCATCGATTCAAGATGGGAATAAAAAACATGTAGTTATTTTAACGAGAAATCAAGGATATAAAAAAAAGAGGCTCAAATTTAATCGGATCGTAAAACATACATATAAAAAATATCCGGGGTTAGTAAGTACGTTAGAAGGGAGGCATGAGGCATATAATCAAACAATAAATACTTTAAAGCAGATGGAGAAAAATGGCGAAGTGTTTATTATACAGCCGGAAAAATCGATAAAAGTAAGTAGAGTAGAAAGGAACAAGGAAAAGTTACACGCTTTATATATGGAAGGTTACAAGCAAGCAAATCAGATTAGTGAGGCTTTAATAAAATTTATAAATTAAAATTAAAGCTTTGGAATAGAAACAAAGATTTTAGTAAATACTATGAAGAATGTTAATTGATATAATAAGGAGAAAAAGTAATGCTCTCTATTAAAATACCATTCTTTGTTCTGGCTAGTTGGTTTTATAATGAAAACATTAAATTATTTTCTATGCAAGAAGAACAATTTCAGCTTGTTATGTGTGTGTTATTTCTTACTACATTATTTTTTGTGATTAAACCGGTAATCCAACTGTTCTCACGTTTAAAATGGAATTTTTTAATGACATATTTCATATCGATTTTACTTTTTGGCAACGTTATACTGATGATCAAAAACCAACAATATATAAATGTAGGTCCTAGTTCCACTTCTTTTATTCTACTATCTATTGTATCGCTAGGTATGATTGTTATGATTGTGCGTATTTCCCAGCTAATACTCTCCCATCTAAAACGAAAGTAGTGTTATTTTTTTCGTTTTCCTTTAAAATAAGATTGATTCCATCTACCTAAAGACGATGGTGTATAATAAGAAGAGTATGTTCTTTTTTGTTTAGGTATATCAATATTTAAATAAGCGCAGATAATCTTTTTCGCTTGAGTAAGAGACATTTTTGTTTTGGGGTTTCTATAGCTTTTGTCTATATTACCTAGATGTTTAACATCTTTAAAATCTTGTTTGTTAGGTAGTATGTGGAAATAATAATTTCCTACCTTAACAAGTAGGGTAGAATGTTGATGACTTAATTTGGGATGATCGGAATAATGAAGTCCAACTTTTTCTGCGTTATCATTTTTTAATAATTCATTAATAGCTTGTTTTTTTAAATTATACAGTTCTCTTGGATTTAGTGCAGTTTTTGCATGACGATTAATTACAAATAATGCCTTAGCAATTTGATTCAAGTCTTCCCCTTTTTTAACATCCATGTACATACCCTCCTTCCATGTTAGTCTTGCTAATAAAGCTCCTTTTGAGAGGTAAGTGTGATTGTTTTATATAATCCAAGTAAAATGAAAGTTTTCCAATTGACCATTATTCTAACATTTTCTAGTTTAAAAAACTATATAGCACAGAGAGAAATTTATCATTTGACATAAAATGAACGACGTTATATCAATCTGATATGCTAAAAGTTGGTTAAATATATTTTAATATGATAAAATACTAATGTATGTTTCTGATGAATCATCAGTATGAAGAACTCCTTCAACTGTTAGTAAAGGGAGTGGAAGAAATGAATAATATTAAAGAATTAACCTTATTGGATTTAAAGGCAAAGCACTTAATGATACCTTCTGAAAAAGTCGCTCACGTTCAGATGAATAATCCCTTAGAACACGCTTTGTTAATATTGGTTAAGTCTGGTTACTCTGCTGTTCCAGTACTAGATACATCATACAAGTTTAAAGGTACGATTGGCAAAAATCTTATTTTAAATCGCGTGCTTGGTATAGAACGATTTGAAATGGAAAAACTGTCCCAAATTGAAGTGCATGATGTTATGAACCAAACCATTCCATGTGTAAACAAATTGGATGATTTTTTTATGTGTTTAAAAACAGTGATTGATTATCCGTTTGTCTGTGTTGTTGATAATGATGGTTATTTTGATGGAATCTTAACTCGAAGGGCGATCTTGAAACAAGTAAATAAGTATATGCATGTTAATAAAGCTTTATTTCAAGAGATAGATAAGTAAAACACTTGTAAATGTTCGTGTTAGTCTGATAAAGTTATAAAAAAACAATCTGTTTGTTGGAGGTATATGAAATGAATATGATGGATGCTAAAGAAATAATTTCTTTTATTTCAAATAGTAAAAAATCAACACCAGTAAAAGTATATATTAAGGGTGAAAACTTGGATGAACTTGCATTTGATCACGAGATTCAAGCTTTTGTTCAATCTAATACTGGCGTGCTTTTTGGCGAATGGAAAGTGATTAAAGACGCTTTAGATACATACAAAGAGCAAATTCAAGATTATGTGTTAGAAAATGACCGAAGAAACTCAGCTATTCCTTTATTAGATTTAAAAGCTATTAATGCTAGAATTGAACCGGGAGCAGTTATTAGAGATCAAGTAGAAATAGGCGATGGTGCTGTTATCATGATGGGGGCAATGATTAATATTGGTTCTGTTATTGGTGAAGAAACAATGATTGATATGAATGCTACTTTAGGTGGAAGAGCAACAGTAGGTAAAAATTGTCACATTGGTGCAGGTGCCGTTCTAGCTGGAGTTATTGAACCCCCTTCTGCTAAACCAGTAGTGGTTGAAGATGGTGTTGTAATTGGTGCAAATGCCGTTGTTTTAGAAGGAGTAACCGTTGGGACAGGTGCAGTAGTTGCTGCAGGTGCCATTGTAACTTCTGATGTCGAGCCATATACAGTAGTTGCCGGAACCCCTGCGAAAATGATTAAGAAAATAGATGATCAGACAAAAACAAAGACAGAAATCATGCAAGCATTACGAAAACTTGATGAGGAATAAAGTGTGATTTAGATGTAAAAAAAGCAGGAGATTATATTCTCCTGCTTTTATCATATTTAATTTTAGATCATAAATGGGGTTGATCAAATGGAATCATATCAATTAAGAGAAATTAGACGGAAATTACATCAAATCCCAGAATTGGGATTCGAGGAATTTAAAACACAAGCATATTTACTAGAAACGATTAAAAGTTTCAATACAAATCATCTAGAAATCACCACTTGGAAAACAGGCATTTTAGTAAAAGTTCGTGGTAAAAATCCGTCAAAAATAATTGGTTATCGTGCAGACATAGATGGACTACCAATCGAAGAAGAAACAAATTTAGCTTTTACTTCTTATCATCAAGGTAATATGCATGCTTGTGGACATGATTTTCACATGACCATTGCATTAGGAGCGCTAGAACGTTTAGCTAACTATCCAATAGATGATGATGTTCTATTTATTTTTCAACCAGCAGAAGAAGGTCCGGGTGGAGCATTACCAATGCTAAAGTCTGAGAAATTTCAAGCTGTGAAACCTGACCTCATATTTGGATTACACATTGCACCTGAACTACCTGTAGCGACGGTTTCCACAAGACCAGGTTTACTTTTTGCTAATACGAGTGAGCTTTTTATTGATTTTGTAGGTAAAGGTGGGCATGCGGCTTATCCACATTTAACAAATGATATGGTAGTTGCTACAAGTACATTCGTTACACAATTGCAACAGATTGTGGCGAGACAAGTAAATCCTCTAGATAGTAGTGTGATTACGATAGGGAAAATTACTGGTGGTACTGTTCAGAATGTCATTGCAGAGAGAGCACGTCTTGAAGGTACCATTCGTACAGGAAAACCATCAGCGATTAATGACATCAAAAAAGCAATCGAACAGTTGGCAGAAGGATTTGAAAAGAGCCATCATTGTAGTATAGGGATTGATTACGGTTCTAATTATTATCAAGTATACAATGATAAAGATTGTGTTTTGCGATTTAAAGAAATTGTAAGTAAATCAGAAATGACTTATAGAGAAGCAAGTCCTGCAATGACTGGAGAAGACTTTGGTTACTTTTTACGAGATATTCCTGGGTTTATGTTTTGGTTAGGGGTAGACTCAACTTATGGATTGCACCATAGTAAACTAAATCCTAACGAAGAGGCATTGATTAAAGGTGTAAATATCGTTGAATCGACTATACGTCAATTGTAATCATTTTCTTCATTTCTAATTTGAATAGAATGCTTTAGTAAAGTTTAAACTAAGCTTGATTTAAAATAGAAATGGAGGGATGACTTTGAAGCGTGTTGGAGTTGAAGGTACACTAACAGACGTAAAGGATGCATTACAACAAAGAGGGTATGAGGTAGTTGATGTAAAACAAGAAGCAGATGTCGATGGATGCGATTGTTGTGTTATTTCGGGTCAAGATAAGAATGTAATGGGTATGCAAGATACCGAGTACAAAGGTGCAGTTATAAATGCAAATGGATTGACTGCTGATGCCATCTGTCAACAAGTTGATGCTCGTTTCTAATATAAAAAGTGGTTTCTAATCTGAGAAACCACTTTTTTAGCTATTATGATTGTTTCATTACATTGACTTGATGAGGGAAAGGAATTTCAACGCCATTTGCATCAAATGCTTCTTTGATACGTTTTCTAATGTCACGTTCTGCAGCCCATTGTTCCATATTTACTGTTTTACCTAATATGCGTAGAACAATATCAGAAGAACCGAAGCTTTGAACTCCTAATACATCTGGTCCTTCAACGAAACGTTCATCTTCTTGAAACTCGTCACAAACCGTTTGAAGCACGCTCATTGCATGATCGATATTATCATCGTAGCTAATACCGATATCTACAAGTGCACGCATGGTTCCGCGAGAATGATTGCTGACTCCTTCCATTTGACGGTTAGGAATAAAATTTAACGTTCCATCAAAGCTTCTAATCTTCGTTGTGCGTAAACCAACTTCTTCAACAATACCACTGTATCCAGCTGTGCTAACATATTCGTCTACTTCAATTTGTTTTTCTAGCAAAATAAAAAACCCTGTGACAATATCACTTACTAAGCCCTGAGCTCCGAAGCCAATTGCAAGACCTAACACACCTGCAGTTGCTAAAAGAGGACCTAAATCCAACTCGAAAATCCCAAATAACATTGTAATAAAGATAAATATCAATAGATAGGTATATATATTGATAAGTAGTTTTTCTAAAGTCTTTATTCGACCTTCAGAAATCCGTTCTTTATGCATGGTTCTTTTTAAAGCCTTTGAAATAACTTTTTTTCCTAGCGGGGAAACGATAGTATAAGCAATAATTAAAATAATAATTTTAAGTGCTATAGCCATGTAAGTGTCCACAAAATTAGTAAGATCAATTCCAAACATATGCTTTCTCCCTTTCTGATGTAATTATGATAAAATTAAACCCCTTTGATAATTTACTACAATATATAAGGATATTCAACCTATACCCATTTTTACAACGTTATATCCCTGTGAAAATATGTATATAGTTAATTGATTAAATGAATCAGTCTAAAGACTGATTTTTGAAAAAATCAGAAAAATTAAAGCAAATGGGTAGATATTTATTTCGGAACTCGATATATTTGTAAGTACAAAATAGAAAAAGAGGAGGGACAGAGATTGGAAACATTCAAGAAGTTAAAACAATTTTATTGGCCTTACAAGAAATATTTTTTTAGTTCATTAATTTTCGTTATATTAGTTACCGTAATTACTGTTATTTATCCAATTATCTTACAAATTACGATAGATGATGTTGTCTTAAAAGAGCAATACCGTTTAATACCCTATTTAGCAATTGGTTTTATTCTAATTATGATTATAAAAGGTGTTTCAAATTTTTTGCAACAATATTTAGGAGATTTGTTTGGAGTGTCCTCCGTATATAGTTTAAGGGATGGGTTATACAAAAAGCTACAACGACTATCATTCACCTATTATGACAATGCTCGTACAGGAGATTTGATGTCTCGTTTAACGATGGATGTAGAGGGATTTAAGTTCTTTTTAGCTGCAGGCTTAAAAGAATTGATACGTATTGTGTTGCTTATTGTAATTAGCTTATCGGTAATGTTCTTTTATTCTGTTCCTTTAGCGTTAGTTACAATGGCAGTAATGCCGTTCTTAGCTGTTGTTGTTTATAAATTTGATCAGAAAGTACATCCGGCGTTCCGAACAGTAAGAAAATCATTAGGACGTCTGAATACTCGTATTCAAGAGAATGTCAGTGGTATGAATACTGTTAAATCTTTATCGAAAGAAGATTTTGAAATTGATCGTTTTACCGAAAATAATGAAGATTATCGAGAAGTAAATATTAAAACCTCAAATATTTGGGCGAAATATTTTCCTTTCATGGAGTTTATTGGTAATATTTCGATGGTTGCACTTCTAGTTTACGGTGGATATTTAGTCATGAATGGTGATTTAACGTTAGGTAAGCTAATCGCTTTTTTTAGTTTAGTGAACTATATATTAGGGCCACTCGTATATTTGGGTTTTATTGTAAACCAGTTTTCGCAAGCAAAAGCTTCAGGAGAAAGACTTTTAGAAATATTAGAAGCAAGAGAGGACACTCAAGAGAAAGACAATGCTATTTCATCTGGTGCTATTGAGGGGCATGTCACATTTGATCATGTCACACTTCAATACGTTGATGAAGATGATGAAGCACTGAAATCTATCTCATTTGATGCACCACCGGGAAAAATTATCGGATTAATTGGGGCAACTGGTGCTGGTAAAACAAGTATTACCCAGTTAATGACTAGATTTTATGATCCGGTAGAAGGTCACGTGTATATAGATGGAAAATCAACAAAGGAATATAACCTGAAATTTTTGCGAAAGCAGATTGGTTTTGTATTACAAGAGTCTTTTTTATTTTCAACTACAATTAAAGAAAATATTGCTTATGGTAATCCTGATGCTTCTATAGAAGATATTATTGCAGCAGCTAAGCGGGCACAAGCGCATGATTTTATCATGGAGATGCCTAATGGATACGACACGATGCTTGGTGAAAGAGGGATGGGTCTTTCAGGAGGGCAAAAACAACGTATTGCTATTGCTAGAGCTATTTTAATCGATCCAAGAATTCTAATTTTGGATGACGCCACCTCTGCAGTAGATATGGAAACTGAATTCAAGATCCAGAAGGCTTTGAAAGAAGTAATGCAAGGGCGAACAACTTTTATCATCGCACATAGAATCTCATCATTAAAGCACGCAGATGAGATCTTAGTTTTAGAGGAGGGTGAAATTGTTGAACGTGGTAAGCATGAAGCACTAATAGATAATGGCGGACCTTACCAACGTATTTACGATATTCAGTATCAAGATAAACAAGAAATTATGAACATAACAAACTAAAAGGGAGGGGAAACGATTGGCTGAAAAACAGACTAGGACAGATAAAAATCCACATTTAAAACGATTCTATTATCCATTAGATCAAGCTGTAGAAAAACCATTTAATTGGAGACAAATGACTAGATTGTTTGCTTACGTAAAACCTTATTCAAAAACTATCCTACCGCTTGCTATGCTTGCTATGCTCGTTTCTACACTTGTCCGATTAGCTGTTCCGATTTTAATCGGTAAGGTAGTAATAGATGAAGCGATAGCTAATAAAGATATTTCTTTATTGTCTTATTTGGTTATCATTATTTCCATTATGTATTTATTTAGCTACATAGGAAATCGTTATCGAATTAAACTAGTGAATATATTAGGGCAAAAAGTTATACATGATTTAAGAAAACAGTTATTTTCACATGTCCAGCGTTTATCGCATAATTTCTTTGATAAACGATCAGCAGGGTCAATTTTAGTTCGAATCCTTAACGATGTGAATTCACTTCAAGAGCTATTTACAAACGGTATTATTAATCTATTAACAGACATGTTGATGTTGTTGGGAATAATAATTATTTTATTTTCATTAAGTGCTCAATTAGCAATAGCTGTATTGGTCATTCTCCCGATTATGTTTTACATTTCAACAAGATTACGAGGAAGCATTCGACGGTCATGGCAGGAAGTGCGCATACAAAAATCCCGTTTGAACTCGCATTTAAATGAGAGCTTACAAGGTATTCGTATCACACAGTCATTTTCACAAGAGAAAGAAAATACAGCATTTTTTAATGGCGTGAATACAGATAATTATGAGAAAGAACGTCTAGCGATGAAAAAAAGTGCCTATTTTGGTCCTTTTGTAGAAATGAGTAATGCAATAGGGACAGTAATATTGATTTCCTTCGGTGCACATTTAATTATAGCTGGTGCAATAGAAATAGGTGATTTTGTTTCGTTTGCATTCTTTTTAGGAATGTTTTGGGAACCTATTTCTAGGCTCGGTCAAATTTACAATCAGCTACTCGTAGCGATGGCTTCATCTGAACGGATCTTTGAATTTTTGGATGAACAACCAAATGTCGAAGAGAAAGCAAATGCACGTGAATTTACAGACATGAAAGGTCATATTGTCTTTGAGCATGTGCAGTTCTCATATGATGATGATCGCATTGCATTGCATGAGATTTCATTAGAAATGAAAGCAGGTGAAACAATAGCGCTCGTTGGTCATACTGGGTCGGGGAAATCAACTATTGCAAACTTAATTAGTCGCTTTTATGACCCTACGTATGGAAAGGTAGAAATAGATGGAAATAATTTGAAGGATATGAAATTAGATAGTCTACGGAAAAATATTAGTGTTGTACTACAGGATACATTTATTTTCAGTGGTACGATAATGGAGAATATCCGATTCGGTAGACCAGAAGCAACAGATGAAGAAGTGATCGATGCAGCAAAAATTGTAGGTGCACATAACTTTATTGTGCGCTTAGCTGATGGATATAATACAGAGGTAGAGGAAAGAGGCAGTATATTATCAGCTGGTGAAAGACAATTGCTATCATTTGCAAGAGCGTTGCTAGCTAATCCGAAGATATTAATTTTAGATGAAGCAACAGCAAGTATTGATACAGAAACAGAAATGAAAATTCAACAAGCGCTTAAAAAACTGTTACATGGTAGAACAGCAATTATGATCGCTCATCGTCTATCTACGATTAGAGAAGCGGATAATATTATTGTTCTTGAACACGGTAAAGTACTAGAACAAGGAAATCATGATACATTAATAGGAAAAAAGGGAGAGTATTTTGATTTAGTTAAATCACAATTTGATATGTTGGATGCACTATGAAAAAAGTTGAACTTCTGTATGACAACGGTACTTTTCGATTTTGACAATGATATCCCTTTTTGTGCCAAGATGTGATAAACTATTTTAAGAAATAAAGTGTAGCTGTAGTAGGAGGATGAAGCAATGAAACGAGAGTTTGCTGTAATCGGTTTAGGTCGATTCGGAGGGAGTATCTGTCGTGAACTGAGTGAAGAGGGTATGGAAGTATTAGCTATTGATACAGAAGAAGATAAAGTGAACGAATTTAAAGATATTGCCTCTCATGCAGTGATTGCAGACGCAACAGATGAAAAAGTATTGAAAGAATTAGGAATTAGGAATATTGATCATGTTATTGTTGCAATAGGTGATAATATTCAAGCAAGTATTTTAACTACTTTGATGCTTAAAGAGTTAGGAATTAATAAAATAACTGTAAAAGCGCAAAACGATTATCACGAGAAAGTATTAAATAAAATCGGAGCAGATCAGGTGGTTCACCCGGAGCGAGATATGGGAAAAAAAATTGCCCACAGTATTATTTCTAGTAATATTTTAGATCACTTGGAAGTATCGGATGATCATAGCATAGTGGAAGTAAAAGTTGGAGAAAAAATGATTGGAAAATCACTAGTTGACTTAGATATTCGTGCGAATTATGGCTGTAATGTTGTTGCTATCAAACAAGGTGTTACGAAAGAAATTAATGTTTCACCAATGGCGACGGAGAGAATCGAACCAGGTGATGTACTAATTGTAATCGGAGCGGATAAAGATATCTCGAGATTTGAAAAAAACCTAGTAGTAGATGATTGAAAAAAGCACCTCAGAAAAAATTTCTGAGGTGCTTTATACATATAGGGTTGTATTGTTAAACTTCCATGATAATTGGAAGTATCATAGGGCGACGCTTTGTTTTCTCAAATAAGAACGGAGCAATCGTGTCAGTGATTTCATTTTTAATTTCAGACCACTGTGTCGTTTTACGTTCCATTACTTTATTTAAGTGCAAAGAAACTAATTTTTGTGCTTCGTTTATTAGATCTTCTGATTCTCGCATATATACAAATCCACGAGAGATAATATCTGGTCCTGATGCAATTTTGAATTCCTTCATGTTAATACTAACAACAACAATTACTAAGCCTTCCTCTGAAAGAATACGTCTATCACGTAACACAATATTTCCTATATCACCGATTCCACTACCATCAACATAAATAGACCCAGAAGGGATTTTACCAGCCACACTAGCATTTTCTTTTCCTAATGCTAACACATCACCATTATCCATAATAAAGCTGTTGCCAGGATCTACATCGCAAGCTTCGGCCAATTTTGTGTGTTCTTTAAGCATGCGATATTCCCCATGTATAGGCATAAAGAATTTAGGACGTAAAAGTCGTAACATTAATTTTTGTTCTTCTTGACTACCATGTCCAGAAGTGTGAATGTCATTTAATGGTCCATGAATAACATCGGCACCTGCTCGGTAAAGCATATTGATTATTTTGCTGACACTTACCGTATTACCAGGGATTGGTGAAGAAGAAAATACGACTGTGTCATTAGGTATAATTTGAATTTGTCGGTGTGTTCCATTTGCTATCCTTGATAAAGCTGCCATTGGTTCACCTTGAGAGCCAGTACAAAGAATCGTTACTTCATTTGCAGGAAGTCGATTAATTTGATGTGCATCAATAAAAGTGTCTTCAGGTGCTTTAATATAACCGAGTTCGCGACCAATCGAAATAGAAGCTTCCATACTTCTTCCGAATACTGCTATTTTACGCTGATGATTAACAGCGGCGTCCACCATTTGTTGTAAACGGTGAATATTTGATGCAAAAGTTGCAAAAATCACTCTTCCGTCAACACGATTAAAAATATCATTGATGCTTTCACCTACAACTCGTTCTGACATTGTAAAACCTGGAACTTCACTGTTCGTGCTGTCAGATAACAAGCAAAGCACACCCTCTTTACCGACTTCTGCCATTTTAGCTATGTTGGCAGGTTCTCCAACAGGTGTAAAATCAAATTTGAAATCCCCTGTATGAACGATATTTCCAGGTGGTGTTTTTACAACGATCCCGTATGAATCTGGTATGCTATGTGTCGTTCTGAAGAAAGAAACAGATGTCTTTCTAAATTTAATTATTTCATCCTCTTGAAATGTTTGCAGCTTCGCATTTCGTAAGAGCCCATGTTCATCTAGTTTATTTTTGATTAAGCCAAGTGCAAGTTTTCCAGCATAGATAGGAACATTTATTTCCCGCAGCAAATAAGGGATACCACCGATATGGTCTTCGTGACCATGAGTGATAAAAAGTCCTTTGATTTTATCCTGATTTTGAACGAGGTAGGTATAGTCAGGAATAACATAATCAATACCTAGTAATTCATCTTCAGGGAATTTAATGCCAGCATCGACTAAAATAATTTCATCCTGAAACTGAATACCATATGTGTTTTTTCCTATTTCCCCTAAACCACCTAGTGCAAATACAGCTGTTTGATCATTTTTTACAAATTTCATGAATTAAGCGTTCTCCACTGTGAAATTTTCAGATTGTTTTTCATATGCTAGATGTGCTCCATCTAAAGGCTGGATGAACTCAATATTTACATTTTTAGCTGCTAATGCTTTACGGACTTGTCTTTCGGAATCTGCTTCATAATAAACACTTGTCGTTCTTTCACGAACAGGTATTTCATTTGGTATTGTTTGATATAAAACTTTATAAATCATTTAATCTCTCCTTATTAACTTGAAAAAAGTACTTTTTGTATGACACATAGCAATGCTTCATTTTACGGAATTTAACTTAATTGTACGTAACATGCTTTTACCGACAGTTATTTTTAAAAGCATTTGGAACACGATTTTGACCTAACAATTTTTTCCAACGTTTTCTAAGCTTTTCTTTCAATCGCTTTAACATAAGCTATTACAGCTCCTTTCTTCATGTTAAAGAAAAGCAAAAATGTTCAACCGTCCAATCCCTATTACTATTAGTATAGTATGGAATGCTTCATTTGGAAACAGAAACGTTTAAAAGATTTTAAAAAATAAGTAGACCTTATACTGTATATTTAAAAAATTATTACGCTACAGGATAAAGAGAAGCCGATATACGTTCAATGATGATAGTATATTTTTGTCTAACATTACAGTTCTTATACGATTTAAATTAAAATAAAAAACAGATGACAAATTGTCCATCAATTTTTTTATTCTACATCACATGCCTTTGCATTTTCGGGTATGTGGAATGGGTTTGTTTTATTGATATGGTCATAGAACATTATGCCGTTCAAGTGATCGATTTCATGCTGTATGACAATGGCTGCATAACCACGAAGTCGCCATTTAATGGGGTCACCATGTACATTTAATGCTTTAACAGTGACTTTTGCATACCTCGGGACATAGCCTGGTATTTCCCTATCAACAGATAAGCAACCTTCACCATTAGACAAAAAGGTTTTTTCTACTGAATGACTGATTATTTTTGGATTGATAAGCCCTTCGCTGAATTGCTTCCCATTAAGGTCTTCAAAATGAACAGCAATCATTCTTTTAGAAAGGCCGATTTGAGGTGCGGCAAGTCCTACACCTGGACGAAGTTGGTGTTTTTTTGAAATTTCTTCATCTTGACTATTCTTTAAATATTGCAACATCTCTTTTAATGTTTTTCTCTCTTGATCGTTTATCGGTATTTCAACAGGTGTTGCTATTTGTTCTAAAATAGGATTACCTTCTCGTACGATATCATTCATTGTGATCAAAGCGTTCACGCTCCTTTAGTGCATTTTACTGTATCATAGTTTAACATAGATAAAAAAAAACGGATAGAAAATAAATCGTTACAAAAGAAAGATACGGTTGAAATTAATAGTATGTTATACTATTTTCATAAATGTGTTATCATGTTTTCGTACTAGTTAGATAATAGGGAGGTTAACTCGTTGAAGTTAAAGATTGCCGGTGTAGTGGGTGTGTTGATTTTAGTTCTTTCGGCATGTTCAAGTCAGACAACTACAGAAAAAGTATATGAACATTTGGAAGAATCAGTATCACTGGAAAGCGAGTTTGTTAATCAACAGGAACCATTAACAAAGTTAGAAGAAGAAGAGCAAAAAAATTATAATGAAATTAGTAAGTTAAGTATGGAAGAGTTTGATCAAATTAATTCATTAGCAGACCAAGCTTTAGACTCCATTGAGGAACGAAAAGAAATATTGGAGACGGAAAAGAATAGTATAGATGCTGCTAAAGAAGAATTTGATAAAATTGATTCATTAATAGAAGATCTTGAAGATGAAAAATTAAAACAAGCGGGAGAAAAAATGAATCAAGCAATGAATGATCGTTATGATGCATATATGACACTATATAAATCATATAAAAAATCATTAGCACATGATCAAGAATTGTATGAATTATTTAAAAAAGAAGACCTTGAACAAGATGTTTTGTCAAAACAAATCGAAAAAGTAAATGGACAATATGAAAAAGTTTCTGAGGCAAATGATACATTCAATGAACAAACGAATATATTTAATGCTAAAAAAAGATCATTTTATAAAAATTCCGATTTGAAGATATCCTATGAAGAGGAAGAATAAACAAAAAAACCGAGTGTCCTTATAGTTCTACAAAATGGACATCGGTTTTTTTATGTTCATTTATAGTACAGGTTTTGAACATTTTATAGTACAGAAGGAAAATTTAAAAGGAATTAAACTTTTTTGTTTAGAAATTTAATTAATGTGATGCAAAGTGTTTGACCGAAATAATATAATAAGCTAAACTTATAAATGAATTGAAATTGTACCAGTAGAAATGCAATTTATCTATGTAACAGCGTGACAGTTTCTACATATCAAGAAAGTAAGATTAAAAAAAGTTACAATAGGGTATTGTATGAGTAAGTGCAATTCTGTTCAATGTTTTTGCAAAGTTTGTAAAAACAATATAACTACATTTTAAAAAGGATATTAGGAAGGAAGAGGTGAATCTTTTGAAACGTACACTTGAAAATATCGAGAATCAGTTTGAAACGTTTCAGGTTCTGAATGAAGATGGCGAAATTGTTAATGAAGAGTTAATGCCTGAACTTTCAGATGATGAGTTGAAAGAATTAATGACGAGAATGGTTTATACTAGAATATTAGATCAGCGTTCAATTGCTTTAAACCGTCAAGGGAGATTAGGTTTCTATGCACCTACAGCTGGTCAAGAAGCATCTCAATTAGGTACACAATTTGCATTGGAAAAAGAGGACTTTATCTTGCCGGCATACCGTGATGTTCCACAATTGATTTGGCATGGTCTTCCACTTTATCAAGCATTTTTATTTTCTAGAGGACATTACCATGGTAACCAAATGCCAGAAGGTGTAAACGCATTAAGTCCACAAATTATTATTGGTGCACAATATATACAAGCAGCTGGTGTTGCGATGGGTATGAAAAAGCGTGGTAAAAAATCAGTTGCTATAACATACACAGGTGATGGAGGAACATCACAAGGTGATTTCTATGAAGGAATTAACTTTGCTGGTGCGTACAAATCCCCTGCAATTTTTGTTGTGCAAAATAACCGATTTGCAATTTCTGTTCCAGTAGAAAAGCAAACAGCAGCTCAAACATTAGCTCAAAAAGCTGTTGCAGCAGGAATTGAAGGTGTTCAAGTAGATGGAATGGATGTTTTAGCTGTTTATGCTGTAACAAAAGAAGCTCGTGAGCGCGCTGTAAACGGAGAAGGACCTACACTAATTGAAACATTAACTTATCGCTATGGTCCGCATACAATGGCTGGCGATGATCCAACCCGTTACCGTACAGAAGACTTGGATAGCGAGTGGGAGAAAAAGGATCCTATCGTTCGATTCCGTAAATTCTTAGAAAACAAAGGATTATGGTCAGAAGAACAAGAAAATGAAGTGATTGAAAAAGCAAAAGAAGAAATTAAAGCTGCAATTAAAAAAGCAGATGGACAACCAAAACAAAAAGTTTCTGAGTTAATTGAAAATATGTATGAAGTACTTCCTGCACATTTAGAAGAGCAATTAGAAGAATTTAAAGCAAAGGAGTCGAAGTAAATCATGGCTCAAATGACAATGATCCAAGCAATTACTGATGCTTTACGCACAGAACTTAAAAATGACGAAAACGTATTAGTCTTTGGTGAAGATGTTGGTCAAAATGGTGGTGTATTCCGAGCAACGGAAGGCTTGCAACAAGAATTTGGCGAAGACCGCGTGTTTGATACACCACTTGCTGAATCAGCTATAGGTGGTATTTCTATCGGTTTAGCTACACAAGGATTCCGTCCGGTACCTGAAATTCAATTCTTTGGCTTTATTTATGAAGCAATGGACGCGGTTAATGGACAAATGGCACGCCTTCGTTATCGTTCAGGTAACACAATGAATGCGCCAATCACTATTCGTTCCCCGTTTGGTGGTGGTGTACATACACCGGAATTACACGCGGACTCACTAGAAGGATTAATTGCGCAACAACCTGGGGTTAAAGTTGTTATCCCTTCAAATCCATATGATGCTAAAGGATTATTAATTTCTTCCATACGAGATAATGATCCAGTTGTATTTTTAGAGCATATGAAGCTTTATCGTTCATTCCGTGAAGAAGTACCTGAAGAAGAGTACACGATTGAACTAGGTAAAGCTAATGTAAAACGTGAAGGGACAGATGTTACATTAGTTGCTTATGGTGCAATGGTTCAAGCTTCTATGAAAGCTGCTGAAGAATTAGAGAAAGATGGTATTCAAGCGGAAGTAATTGACCTTCGTACAGTAATGCCACTAGATATAGATACAATTATAAAATCTGTTGAAAAAACAAATCGTGTTGTAGTTGTACAAGAGGCACAAAAACAAGCAGGAATGGCTGCTCAAATTGTAACAGAAATTCAAGAACGTGCAATTTTACATTTGGAAGCTCCAGTGTTACGTGTTGCTGCTCCTGACACAGTATATGCATTTACACAAGCAGAAGAGGTTTGGTTGCCAAATTACAACGATATCGTTGAAAAGGTAAATACAGTACTAAACTTTTAATTGAAATTATGACGGGAGGCACTAACGATGGCATTTGAATTTAAATTGCCTGATATCGGTGAAGGAATTCACGAAGGTGAAATCGTAAAATGGTTTGTTAAAGCCGGTGAAGAAATTAAAGAAGATGATGTACTTTGTGAAGTACAAAATGATAAAGCGGTAGTAGAAATTCCTTCTCCTGTAGAAGGAACAGTAAAAGAAATACATTTTGAAGAAGGTGCTGTAGCAACCGTAGGTGAAACAATCATTACGATTGATGCAGAAGGATATGAAGAAGAATCTAGTGATGCTTCAGAAGCGTCTTCTTCAGAAGTTGAAACTAATGAAAGTAGCAATACTGGTGCCTATGAATTTAAACTGCCTGATATTGGCGAAGGAATTCACGAAGGTGAAATTGTAAAATGGTTTGTTAAAGCCGGTGAAGAAATTAAAGAAGATGATGTACTTTGTGAAGTACAAAATGATAAAGCAGTAGTAGAAATCCCTTCACCTGTAGAAGGAACAGTAAAAGAAGTGCATTTTGAAGAAGGTGCTGTAGCTACTGTAGGTCAAACAATTATTACAATTGATGCAGTTGGTTATGAAGGCGCAGCTGAAGAAACACCTGCTAAAGAAGAGAAATCAGCCGAAAAATCTACACCTAAGGCTGCTAAGCAAGAAAAAGCAGACCCTAACCGACGCATTATTGCAATGCCGTCTGTTCGTAAATATGCACGAGATCATGACGTGAACATTGTCGAGGTTACTGGTAGTGGTAAGAATGGTCGTATCTTAAAAGATGATATTGATGCATACTTAAATGGTGATCAGCAAATTGCGAAAGAAACAACTTCTTCTGATAAAGGCACAACAGTTGTTAAAGAAGAAAAAGCAGCTAAATCCCAACAAGTTGCAACTAGTGGAGACCTACCAGAAACACGTGAAAAAATGTCTGGTATCCGTAAATCAATTGCAAATGCAATGGTTAATTCAAAACATAAGGCACCACACGTTACATTACATGATGAAATTGATGTAACTGAATTAGTAGCTCACCGTAAGAAATTCAAACCGGTTGCTGCAGAGAAAGAAATTAAGTTAACTTATTTACCTTATGTTGTGAAAGCACTTGTTTCAGCATTGAAAAAATATCCTATCATTAATGCTTCTATTGATGATAATACTGACGAGATTGTTTACAAGCATTATTATAATGTTGGCATAGCAGCGGATACAGAGAAAGGTTTACTTGTGCCTGTAGTTAAAGATGCAGATAAGAAATCAATCTTTGATATCTCTCAAGAAATTAATGAATTAGCTGGAAAAGCAAAAAGTGGAAAGCTTGCTCCTAATGAGATGAAAGGTGCTTCATGTACAATTACTAATATTGGTTCAGCTGGAGGTCAGTGGTTTACTCCGGTAATCAATTATCCAGAAGCTGCAATCTTAGGAATTGGTCGAATTGCAGAAAAACCAGTTGTGAAAAATGGAGAAATTGTTGTTGCTCCAGTATTGGCATTATCATTGAGCTTTGATCACCGTATTGTTGATGGAGCTACAGCGCAAATGGCATTAAATCAAGTGAAACGTTTATTAAACGATCCACAATTAATTATGATGGAGGCGTAGAGTTATGGTAGTAGGCGATTTTCCAATCGAATTAGATACATTAGTAGTTGGAGCAGGTCCTGGTGGTTATGTAGCTGCGATTCGTGCTGCACAAACAGGGCAAAAAGTTACCATTGTTGATAAAGGAGCGCTAGGTGGCGTTTGTTTAAACGTTGGTTGTATTCCTTCTAAAGCTTTAATCCAAGCAGGACACCGTTATGAAGAAGCACATGGTGCTGCGGAAATGGGTATTACTGCTGAGAATGTGTCAGTTGATTTTTCAAAAGTACAAGAATGGAAATCAAGTGTTGTAAACAAATTAACAAGTGGTGTAGAAGGATTATTAAAAGGAAACAAAGTGGATATTGTTAAAGGTGAAGTTTACTTTGTTGACAAGAATACAGTACGTGTAATGGATGAGAAAAATTCTCAAAGTTACACATTTAAGAATTGTATTATTGCAACTGGTTCAACACCGATCGAAATTCCAACTTTTAAATTTTCTGAGCGTATCATAGATTCTACAGGTGCGTTGAATTTAAAAGAAATTCCTAAGAAAATGGTTGTAATCGGTGGTGGGTATGTAGGTACAGAATTAGGTACTGCATATGCAAACTTCGGCACAGAAGTAACCATTCTTGAAGGTGCGAAAGATATTCTAGGTGGTTTCGAAAGTCAAATGTCATCTCTAGTTAAACGTAACTTGAAGAAGAAAAATGTTTCTATTGTTACGGAAGCAATGGCAAAAAGTTCAGAAGTAACAGATAATGGTGTGAAAGTGACATATGAAGCAAAAGGTAAAGAAGAAACAATTGAAGCAGATTATGTACTAGTTACTGTTGGACGTTATCCAAATACATCTGAAATTGGCTTGGAGTCATTAGGTATTGAAATGGATGATAGAGGTCTAATACAAATTGACAAACAATGTCGCACAAATATAGATAATATTTATGCGATTGGTGATATTGTCCCTGGAGCTCCGCTTGCTCACAAGGCATCTTATGAAGGAAAAATTGCTGCTGAGGTAATTGCTGGTGAGAAAACAGAAATTGATTACAACGGTATTCCTGCTGTTGTATTCTCCGAACCAGAATTAGCTACTGTTGGTTATACAGAACAAGGTGCGAAAGATGCTGGCTTCGATGTTAAAGCTGCAAAATTCCCATTTGCTGCAAATGGTCGCGCGCTATCATTAGGTAGCGGAGATGGATTTGTTAAGCTTGTTACTCGAACAGAAGACGGCTTAGTATTAGGAGCTCAAATTGCTGGTGCAAATGCAAGTGATATGATCTCTGAACTTGGTTTGGCAATTGAAACAGGCATGACAGCTGAAGATTTAGCTTTAACGATTCATGCTCACCCAACATTAGGGGAGATTACAATGGAAGCTGCAGAAGTAGCAATGGGAACACCAATTCACATTGTAAAATAAAAGATAAAAAAGCTTACACTTTCAAGTGTAAGCTTTTTTGGATTGTTTATTTAAGTGAATCAATTTCATAATTGCTCTTTTTAAAAATACAAAGACCTGCAGAAAATTAATAATGTAATTTTAAAAAATTCC
>NZ_JBISEP010000021.1:0-53799 GCF_044383835.1 Paraliobacillus sp. JSM ZJ581 | reverse complement strand
TACCTTTCAGACCACTATTATCGTAACGGTAAGTAAGCCAGTTACCCATCGGCACAACGTGAGAGTAAATTCCTGCTGCTCCACCAACTTCACGATAATTCATTTTAATATTAACTTGATTGTTTCTATTTAAAAGAAGCAATCTATCAATGTTGTCTAAACTGTGGCCAGTAGATTGATAATTCCATCGATCAATTTGTTCGATTCCATCTACTTCAACTTTCAAACCAGTGTCAGCCATTGTTTGAAGGAAATAATCGCCCTTTAGTACTTGAGATTGGTCAAATAAAATTTCAAAATTATCTTTCAGATTTTGTGGACCATTACTTCCCCAGTTACATTCAATTTTTTCAGCAAAAACTGTTTCTCCAATATTAATTTGGGTACATGACTCGTTTGATAATTCAGAAGCATTGGACACTTGGATTGTGGGATAAATAAAAAACAAAACAATAAACAAGCCAAAAAACCTTTTAATTTTATTGACCTCCTTTCTTATTCATTATTTAACATAACTCGTCGCAATAAGCTGCAAGTTACATTGCTTTTATAATAACATAGAAGTCATACTCTATTCAGCAATATTCTACAATTTTTTATTAAAAAAAGAATATTTTCACAGTAGTTACATAAAGAATTTCTTGAAAAATATTTGATTTACAAATATAATTCATATTAGGTATGTGTATGCATGATTTATGTTAAAATCATTGATATATTAAAAGTCTTTATAATTTTGAAGACACTACCGACTTATAGGAGGAAAATACACAATGAAAAAAGTAATCACATACGGTACATTTGACTTGCTTCACAATGGCCATATAAATATTTTACGCCGTGCAAAAGAATTAGGAGACCATTTAACAGTTGCTATTTCGTCTGATGAATTTAATGCTATTAAAGGTAAAAAAGCTTATCACAGCTATGAAAATCGTAAAATGATTTTGGAAGCAATTAGATATGTGGATAAAGTCATACCTGAACATGAGTGGGAACAAAAGATTGATGATGTAAAGAAGTATAATATTGATGCCTTTGTAATGGGAGATGACTGGAAAGGCAAGTTTGACTTCTTGAAGGATTATTGTGAAGTCATTTATTTACCAAGAACAGTTGGTATCTCCACTACAAAAATTAAAAATGATATGAAAAAGGTAAATAATGCTTAGAGAAGTTGCAATAAGTCTTTACCTGTTCCTATTCAGGATCATGTTTTCTTTCTTTAAACTTTTTCCACAACAAGAAAAAACAGTCTTAGTTAGTTCATTTGGTGATAATATCTATCATGTTGCTAGTAAAGTGAGTCAACAAACCGATCAGAAAGTAGTTGTTTTAAAAGATTCACATTGTCGTACAGATTTTTCTGATATTAGCAATGTGCAAATTTTACAATTTCATGTATTTCAAGTGATAGATTATATTCGTTCTATTTATCACCTGGCCACATCCAAAGTGATTTTTATTGATAATTACTTTGGATTTTTGTCTGTTACATCTTTCAAACCAAATGTCAGTTGTGTACAGCTTTGGCATGCTGCTGGTGCTATTAAACAATTTGGATTAATGGACCCGTCGAATGCTGCACGATCAGATAGAGCCAATAGACGATTTCAAAAAGTCTATGATCGGTTTTCTTATGTAGTTGTCGGGTCTGAGAAAATGAGTAGGATTTTTCGTAAAAGTTTTGATTTGTCAGAGGATCGGATACTAAGAACCGGTATCCCTCGTACTGATTTCTTCTTTGATAAATATCAGATAAAAGAGGTTGAAGGACAGTTAAAGGCTAATCTACCAATGCTACAAAAGAAAAAGGTAATCTTGTATGCACCAACGTTTCGACAAGGAGAATTGCATCAAGTAAGCTTGCACCTAGATATTGAAAAGATGTATAAGACATTAGGAGACAGCCATGTATTGTTGCTACGTCTCCACCCTGCAATTCAAGGGAAATTCGAAAACTACTACCCTGATTTTGTTATTGATGTTTCGGACTATGAAAATATTAATCATTTATTAGTTATAACAGATATATTAATTACAGACTATTCGTCCATCCCGTTTGAGTTTTCATTACTAGAAAAACCAATGATTTTTTTCACTTATGATTTAGATTCTTATACAGTAAAGCAAGGCTTTTGGGAGGATTACCAAACAAATCTCCCTGGTCCTGTCGCTCACACGACTGATGAAATCGTTTCATTGATTCAAAGAAACCAATTTGATTTCAATCTAATAAGAAATTACGCAAAAAAATGGAATGCCTATTCACGCGGTAATGCTAGTGCAACTATTGTTCACTTTCTGTATGATGAAGTCCAAGCAGACGTGGCAGGAAGCATATAACGAAAAAAACTTTTCCAACCAATAACATGTTGGAAAAGTTTTTTTATTTTCTTCGTTCTAATAATTTTAACAACGGACGATAATTTTTGCTAATTAAACCAGTAATTTCAACCAACACTTCAACTAAAATGGTTAGTGCAAGTAACATAATAGTAGTGCCCCACATTGTTGATTTCGTGAAAATGATTGCAGCTAAACTAAATAGTGCACTCATTGAGTAAATTAAAATTACTGTTTGTTTGTGACCGAAGCCTAAGTTTAATAAACAATGATGCAAATGTAGCTTGTCTGGTGAGAAAAATGGTTTCTTATGCACCACACGCCTAACAATTGCAAAGAACGTGTCCAATAGTGGAACACCTAAAATAGTGATTGGAACAATTAAAGAGAACAATGTGGCATTCTTAAATCCTAGAATAGATAAAACACCAATCATATACCCCAAAAATAGCGCTCCTGTATCTCCCATAAATATTTTTGCTGGGTGAAAATTATACACTAAAAAGCCTAATGTACTTCCAAGCAGCATAAATCCTACAAATGCAACGAATCCATCTCCCAGCGAGATTGCTAAACCAGAGATCGTGATTAGTGCAATAGATGATACACCTGCTGCTAACCCATCTAAGCCATCAATTAAGTTAATTGCATTCGTTACGCCAACAATCCAAAAAATTGTGATCGGAACGCTTAAATAACCAAAATGTAATGTTTCTCCAAATGGTAAATTGATAAACGTTATCTGCGCACCACCTAATACAACAATGGTTGCGGCTAAAAGTTGAACTAAAAACTTAACTTTTGCTGATAGATCGTATATATCATCTAAAATACCAGTGGCTGTTACTAAAATGGCCCCAATGAATATTGGCCAAAAATAAGGGCTATCCGGATTAAAGATAATAAAACCAATCATAAAACTAATAAATATCGCTAAACCACCTAGTCTCGGCATCGTTTTAGCGTGTATTTTTCGCTGATTAGGTTGATCGACAGCGCCAATACGAATGGCTATTTTTTTTACAAAGGGTGTTAAGATAATTGCTACAATAAAACATAGAAGCAATGCAATATATTTCATACTTTCCCTCCCGATCACCCTGACATGTCTTTTTCATTCCAAGTACAGTCTGTTTAAAAATTAGATTTACATTAATAATAAACGGATGTTTTGTTAAAAAGTTTCACATCTCATTTAAATTTGCATAGAACTCTTATCACTATAACATAATCCCCTAAAAAAATCATGTATTTTATTTTATCAACTAGTTATGTGATTATCCCCGTATCTAATGATAAAGAAATATACAAGATTTACGATTAGTATGAGAGCGTTAGTTCATGTTTATTCACTTATGATCTTGTTGAATAAATTGGTTAAGAATCGATAATAATCTTGTCTTACCTGATTGAAATGTTTTTGGTTGAAACTGTTTGCTTTGCTCTAACACATGAGATAGCTGGTTCGTATCACGGCAAGCTAGCAAGTGACCTTGGTTTTCAAATGCATCGATTAATTGCAGTTGATGGTCATCATTGTGTTCACGATACTTCTTTAATCGTGGAACAGCAATAATTACTTTGCCTTTCTTTAGTCCAGTAATAACTGATCCTGTTCCAGCATGGGTAATAATTAAATCAGCCTGTTCATAAAGCTGATCCATTTGTTCATAGGTAAGGAATTGGTACATCTCTATCTGATTACTTTGATATTTCGTATGTCCGATTTGTGCAATTACTTGGTCTTTAATCCTATCTTTTGTGATTAAGTCATCTATCTCTTTTAGTAAGCGAGTAAAAGGGAGCTCATGGGTACCTAATACAACCAGTATCAATAAATAGACCCCCCGTAAATTGCTTTTGGATAAATTTCTTTCATTGATTCCCATTGTACGATAAACAAATCAGAAATTGGATAAACTAATCGTCCAGATAGAGTTGGACTAGTTGATTTAGCAAAACTTTCGATAAAAACAACTTTCTTTCTGAACAGTTTTGCAATGTAGCACATAGGAACGGCCGTATGTGCTCCTGTAGTAATAATGATATCTGGTCTGTGCTTTAAAAAAATACACAATGACTTGATTGTATTGTATGAGAATTTAAACATATATCGAAATGGATAATTTCTTGCACCATACAATAACAACGAAACGGAATATTTATTTTTAAGTTCTTTAGTAATTGATGATTTTTCCGTAACGATGTGATATCGATAATTTTCAAAGATAGATTCTAATTGTAACAATTGGGTTAAATGTCCACCTATTGAGGAAATAAGCAGTAATTTCTTTTGCTTCATCGTAAGTTGCTCCTATCTGCTGTAAATTGTAATTAGTGAATCAATCAACTTCTCCTGATCGTTTTGTTTTGCTTTTATTTCCCCGTAGTGGATCATTTTTTTTTGTAACGTTTCGTTAGACAATACCTCCTTTATCCCTTGAGCAAGTATATTAACTTGCTTCGGTGGAACAGATAGTCCAGCCCCTCCTTCTAATAAGACACGTAGCCCTCCTACACTTGTACCAATTACCGGTGTATGACACGCCATTGCTTCTAATGCAACTAGTCCAAATCCTTCCATGTGTGATGGCAGAACACATACATCAGCCGCAGCCATCCATGTTGCAACTTCTTTTTGTGGCTTAGCAGAATGAAAGCTCACATGCTCAAGCTTCTGTTGTTCAATTGATTGAAATAATTTCTGATAAAAAACAGGATCTTTTTTTGAACCTATTAGGTGTAACACTAGATTGGGATTAGTCTTTTTTAACAGAGCATAAGCCTGCACCAGTTCAATTAATCCCTTTGCTTTAAGAAAATTACCAACGTATAAAATAATTTTTTGTGCTTGCTCTAACTGTAAAGTCGTTTTGGCTTCTTGTTTAGGAATTGGTCGAAATACATTTCGATTTACCCCCATATTAATGACGTGTATTTTCTCTCTGAAAATCTTAAATTCGTTTAAAATGACTTGTTTCAAACCCTCTCCAACAACAATAATTTCATCAGCTTGTTCCAAAATACGTTTCGTTTGCCTATAAATCCATGGATGTAAGCGTACCATTTTGTCAATATCACCACCATGTGCGGTAACGATTAACTTGGCTTTAAACAAACGTTTAAACCATAAACCAATCCAACCACTAGGAAATACATAATGTGCATGGACAATATTGTATTCGCTTCCTTTTTTCAAAAACAATAAGAGAGCTTTCATCAGCCAAATACTATATTTTTTTATAACCATAGTCTTCCCCCTTTTTGGTTCTTTTATTGCGAGAACATCTACACAATACCCCTGCTTTCTAAGTTGTTCTACTTGATTTTTAACAAAAACACCAAATGAAGTGTGCTGTTTTGACGGATACATGGTGGTAATGACTAGTATGTACTTATTCGTTTGTTGCATATTAGCCCTCCGTTCTGTTTTTTACTGTTGGATGTGTCAATGCATATACATATCCAATTGCAATAGCCAGATAAATACTAACTGCCGGAGAGGAAAGGACATGCCCTGCCACTAGCGCAGCACCAAAACCAATACAAATGCTCATACCAATCATAATCACTTCCCAGTTCAATTTAATTGGTTTTACAAGAAATATGTGCTTGAATAGTCTTACTGCAATCATACAAATTGGTGCAATTAAAAGGATAAAGCCAATTACACCAAAACCAAATAGCCAATCTAATAGATCCATTTCAATCAGTTTTGGTTCGGTTTGATAATTTCCCCCATAGCCCATGCCGAAAAGTTTTTGTGAGGGTGATGCATCTTGATATTGTTGCATTGTTTGTTTTAAAAAATCACTTCGGCCACTTAAAATATGGTTGAATCCTTCTGCATCTTCCTCTAATAATTGATTTTCTGTGTCGGTTGATGGCGAGAATGATGGTCCTAACGTAATATGTAGATTTTGACCAATTGATGAAAATGGTAACCATATTAGTGTAGCTGCGAAAAGAATGCTCGGGATTAATATATGTAACATCGTTTTTTTTCTAAAAAAGAATTCTGATATTCCAATGATGACCGCTAGAATTAAAAACAGAATCAATCCACCAAAACTTACTTTTGTTCCAATCGTCATCATTGCCCAACAAAGAATACCTAACAGACCAAATAAAATCATCTTGACACGTGTGTTTTTTTGTCTAAAAAAATATAGTAGGATGAATCCAAAACCCATTGCTAAAATTGCACTTAATTCATTCCCGGAGAAAAACCATCCCGAATGGCCAGCTTTTAGCAACATGTCGTAAGAACGCTTTCCTGTATTAGTTAATTCTGCGAGCACCATAACAACCGCAATTATTGCCATACTAATCGTGACTTTTCTTAACAGGATGTTTTGCCAATTGTTTTTACGACTGATTGAAAAAATCACACAAACATAAACGATTAATAATTCAATAAAGAAAATAGTTTTAGTGATATGTGTTAACTCCACTACTAGCGAAAACGGTTCTTTAAACAAATAGCTAACAAGCAGGTGGATTGAAAAATAAAGGATCAGAATGATATGATAAAAAAATGCGAGCTGTTGGATTTTTTTATTTTGATTAAACAACAGATAAATCATTCCTATAAAGATAGCTAACACTCGAATGACTTCTGAAATCGGCAAACCTAGAAAAGCAAATAGATCAAGTATTGGTTGAATGAATATAAAAATAAGGAATATAGATTCGATTCGTTGCATGGTATTAGATTTTAATTGCCTCATATTACCCCTCCGACAGTTGATCATTCTCTTTTTTTCTTAACGCGCTCCACAAAAAATAGAAAGCTTCTATTTTAAGTATGTACGAACAAACCACATATATAAGTGCACCAACGAAAATAGCTATCAGAAGGTAGTTACCATTTGCTATATAAAATTTTACATTCCCTATAATTTGTAGAGTGATAGTCATCACTATTATCGAGAGAATCATTTTAGTGATTTCAATTAATCTTTGTGCGTGTATTAGACTTCCTATTTGCTTAGATAGGAACAGATAACAGCTTATTGCGTATACCAAACCGACAATAGATGAAGCTAGCGGGATCCCTACATACCCTAATATTTTTGTAAAAACACTATTGCATACTATATTAAACAGAATTGACCCTAGTCCAATCCACATCACATAATATCCTTTTTTCAATGTGTACATCGCATTATTTATAATTACGGTTAAACTAAAAAAAATAACCGATCCTACATAATAATAAGCTACCTGTGAAGTAGCTAACGTTGCTTCATGCGTGAACGCTCCACGCTCAAATAATAATTGAATAATGCTCGGCATAAGGAGCATCATTCCTGTAATGGCTGGTAATAATACATAGCACATAACCATCAATCCTTGTCCCGTCCTGTACCTTAATTCTTTTATGTTCCCTTTTGCATAACTTTTTGCTATTAACGGGAAAGTAATGGTTCCAATCGTAACGGCAAAGATAGCTTGTGGGAAATGAACAAGGTTTTTGGCATAGTTAATATAAGTTACCGCTCCTTCCTCAAAATAACTAGCAAAGATGTTGTCTACAGCTAGATTAACTTGCCCAATCATCACGGTGATTGCTACAGGGATGAAAACAATAAAGAATGATTTCACATCATCTCTATGTATTTTTGTTGAAAATTGTATAATATTTTGTTTATGAACGATCAATAATTTAAATAGGAATGATAGAATCACCCCAAATAAATAGCCAGATGATAAGGCATATGGTCCAATCTGCTTTGCAAACAGTACGGCAGAACTGATCATCGTAAGTAATACAATGAGCTGAGCAATAGTAGTAATCACATACTTCGATTCGGCATCAAAATAAGCCTCAAATACGGCATTTAAACCGACTACACCTACACACACCATAAATATCACTGTTGTATGAATCGCGATTGTCATTGCGTTTGTTTGAAAATTAGGGTATAAGATTGGAACAATCATTGGAGCGATAAGCATACCAACGACTCCTATTCCGAAACTAATCAATCCAGTTGATTTCCAAATTTGATTAAATAGGTAAGTTGATTTTCCTGTTTCCTTTGCCTCCAAGTAACTGGGAATGAATGCATGTTTCATCCCTGTTGTTAAAAAAAGAAATATCATGTTTGGAATAATAAATGCGGCTAAATAAGCATCGGCCTGATAAGTATCACCAAAATAGTATGCAATAACTATATCTCTAAGTAGCCCAGATACTTTTAGACATATGGTCAATAGAATAAAAACGATACTGGTTATCGCAGCCTTTCTCTTTCTTAAAATAATACGTCAACTCCTGTCACTATCTAACGCAACTTTTATCAAACAAAGCTATACATTTTCACGAAACATTCAGATTATGCAACTACATTAAGTCAGTTTATCCTTACCGAGAACAATTTAGACTATGCTTAGTATAGAAAAGCGTTAAATGCAACAATCAGCCTCTAGCACCCAAAGAAAATCAGCACTATTTTTTCACTGACAAAAAGCAGCCCTATTCACTAGAGCTGCTCCTCTTCCATCATTCTTCTACTTTTTTAAATTTCCTTTTAATTTTTTCTGATAAACCATCAAAATACGTATAAACTACTGGAATCAAAAGCAAGGTAAATATGCTTGAAATAGTTAGACCAAAAATAACGGTGATTGCCATCGGTTGTTGCATTTCTGCACCTTCACCAATTCCTAACCCGAGCGGAATCATGGCTAGAATCGTTGTTAATGTGGTCATTAAAATAGGACGCATTCTGCTTGTTCCAGCTTCTAAAATTGCTTCATATCGATCCATGCCTCGTCTTCTAAGAATATTGATATAGTCAACAAGTACGATTGCATTGTTAACTACAATACCTGCTAGCATGATCACACCAATAAATGCGGTGATACTTAACGGTGTATTGGTGACGAATAAACCACCTAATATTCCTACAACGGTTGCTGGCATGGAGAACATAATCACAAATGGATATAGGAAATTTTCAAATTGTACGGCCATGACTGCATAAACTAAGAAGATAGATAAAATGAGCGCTAGAGCTAAATCTGCGAATGCTTCCATCATATCTTTTGCTTGCCCACCAATACTGTACGTATAATCTTCCGGCAACTCCATATTATCCAGTGTGGATTTAATTGCAGCTTGAACACTTCCAAGATCACGATCAACTATATCAGATGTGATATTAACTTGCTGTTGCTGATTTTGGCGTGTCAATGTAGCTGGTGCTTGCTCTTGTTTAAATGTCGCAATTGTTTCTAACGGTACTTGTGTTCCTTGTTGATTTTGGATTAAAACATTTTTCAAATCATTAATGGAATCCCGTTCAGATTCAGGATGGGTTAAACGAACATCTATATCATCACCATTTTCCCGATATTGCATCACGGTTTGTCCAGTGAAATGCAGTTGCACTTGAGACATGACTTGTGCTTCTGTTAAGCCATATTGTGCTGCTACTCCCTTATCCACATGAATATTCAATTGAGGCGTTGTTTCTTCTACTGATGTTGTCGGATTATATACACCTTCCACCTTACTTATTTGAGCAATTACATCTTCTGACAGCGTCTGTAATACTTCATGCTCTGGCCCATTCAGTTGAATCTGAATCGGGCTTCCTCCACTCATTGCAGCTCCAACTGCGCTTACTGTAATTTCAGCACCAGCAATGTCTTGAACATTTTGATCGATCGCTTGCATGATTGCTTCTGTTGATTGATCTCTTTCACTAGATTTTACTAGTTGAATCGTATAGGATGCTCTATTGGAGCTACCACCACCCATCATGGCGCTTGTTGCAGCATCACCGCCACCTATCGTTACATAACTAACTTTAATGACATCATCATATGCGTCTAGTTTTTTATTTACCTTGTCTGCTATTTCTATTGTTTTTTCTTCTGTCGTTCCAACTGGTGTCTCTACAGTTACTTCTAATTGCCCTTGATCTCCTTCTGGGATAAATTCCATTCCTATAAATGGAACCAACGCTAAACTCCCAATAATAATAACTAAACTAGTAAAAATAGTTGTTTTTCTAAAACGCAGTACGCTTTTTAACACCTTTCTATAGCCATTATTGAACCGTGTTAACATGCGGTCAAACCAATATCTGCGTCCATGATCTTGCATTTTTTCTGACAATAACTTGGATGACAGCATTGGGATTAATGTGATAGCCACGACCAATGATGCAATTAAAGCAAAAGCAACGGTTAATGCTAGTGGGGTGAACAACTCCGATGCAATACCTTCTACAAATACAATCGGTAAAAATACGACCAATGTAGTAGTTGTAGAGGCGATTACAGCCGGAGCTAATTCAGAAGCACCTTTTTTCGCTGCTTCTTTCATCGAATAACCTTGCTGTCTGTATGAGACAATGTTCTCTAATATAACGATAGAACTATCCACCATCATTCCTAAACCAAGAGCTAAACCTCCCATTGTAAGAACGTTTAATGTTTCTCCCGTAAAGTAAATCAGTGTGAACGTAGCAATGATAGCAATTGGTATTGCAAGTCCTACTACAAGAGTAGCACGAATACTTTTCAGGAATAGTAAGAGAATAAGTAACGCAAACAGTCCACCTATTAACATATTCTGTACTACTGAAGAAATGGATTGCTTAATAAAATCTGATGTATCCACAACCATTTCTAGTTCTATATCATTTGGTAGTGAACCATTCAATTCTTCCATCTTATTCAATATTTGATTGGACACGTCTACTGTATTTCCATCAGACTGTTTCATCACCGATAAAACAACAGCTTCTTTTCCATTTACTAGTGTCGTACCAGCACCAGCTAATGTATCTTTGACTGATGCCACATCCTCTACTTGAATCGTTGCTCCTTGTGGGGTTTGTAATTGCGTTTCACGAATATCATCAACCGTATCGTACGTACCTTCTATCCGAATACTTAAATTTTTATCTCCTTTGGCAACAGTACCAGCTGAAGCAGATTGATTAACTTGACTAAGTGTTTGCATGATTTGTTGTGTGTTTAAACCATACTGTATTAGTTTTGCTTGATCTAGCTCTAGCTCAATAATGCGTTCTTGACCGCCTTCAACTGAGACAGAGGCAACCCCACTCTGCCTTTCAAATTGAGGTACAACTTGATCTTCTGCAATGCGTTGTATTTCGGTTAAATCCCCACCAGATAATCCTACCCACATAATCGGAAGTTGGTTTGGATTAAAACGTAATACACTTGGTTCGCCAGCACTTTCTGGTAGCATTCCTTTAACTTGATCGACACTTTCTCTAACGTCTAGTAACGCATTGTCTAAATCAGCACCCATGTTAAATTCCATTAATACGATTGCTGAGCCTGATTGTGATTGTGTTTGAATCGATTCAATCCCCTCAATAGAGCTAAGTGCAGATTCAATTGGCTGACTTACTTGCTTTTCAACTTCTTCAGGTGCAGCGTCAGGATAATTAACAGCAACAACAGCAACAGGGAAATCAATCTCAGGCATCAAATCAATTGCCAAATTTCGTACAGAGATAATTCCTAGTGCAATAATTGCTAAGACAATCATAATGACCCCAACAGGGCGTTTAACAGATTGGTCTACTAACTTCACGATGCGGTGTCCTCCCCATTATTTATGCGTATTTTTGCACCATCGGATAATGTTAACTGCCCACTTGTGACAACTTGATCTCCTTTAGATAGCGATGCATCAATGGCTGCTTTGTCTGTTTGTGTCTCTAATACATTCACTTCAACTTTTGATGCAGTGTCTTTTTTTATCATATATACAAATGTTTTGTCCCCTTCTTCCACTAGTGCGTTCGTTGGAATAATCCATGCACTTTTGACGACACTTTCAGCAATAGTTACTTTTGCAACGGTACCAGCTTTCCATTGTTTATCCTTGTTGTTAAGGGTTAATTTTACTGGGTATAATCCTGTCTCATTCGGTAATGCACTTACATTATCTACGGTTGCAGTAATTGCTTCATCTTCATTAGAAAATATAGTAGTTGCTTCGGTTCCTTCTTCAAATAAGTTTAAATTATTTGCTGTTACGGTTAATTCTACCGTTAACTTCGACAGATCTGCGATGGTTGCAACGGGTTCTTCAGTTGAAATCATGTCTCCTTCTAAGACAAAAAACTGGGTCACTTGACCATCTGCTGGCGATGAGATAGTTAGTTTTCTTCCAGACTGTGAATCAATGATAGCAAATAGATCGTCACCTTCTTTTACTTGTTCACCATTTTTGACCACAACATTGTCTATTTTGCCAATTACAGGCGTCATTACTGGCGTAGCTTGAATCGGACTGGTACGTCCATAAAAGGTTTTCTCAACATTAAAATCTCCTTGTGTGACCTTTTCTGTTTCGACAGTGGTAATTGCTTCTCCTTGATCTTCAGGATTTGATGTATCCTCCGTACAAGCTACTAAGAAAAATAGTAAGCTCATTAATATAAAGCTGATTTTTTTCATATTAAATCTCCTTCGTTTGTTTATTTATATCTATCGCGAACAAACTGGATAATCTATCCATTTGTTTTTTTAATTGTGGAATATCTTTTATTTGGATACAAATCCCTTCTAAAATAAAATGATTTGGTTCTGTTTTATTCATTTCACCCTTTATCAATTGTACCGCTTCTTGCAACTGATTTTTTTGGTCATCTTGTATGGCTAATTGATTAATCGCCTTGGATATAGCGTTCATTTCTTTTTCTACTTGCGATTTTGTCGTGTAGGATGGTATCTGTGAAAAAGATAATTGTTCGATCCCAATTTGTGGTTCAGCTTTTATCTGAATGGTACTTGTAATCATATTATCTAAACGATCAACAATGAATTGCGATAATGTTTGATTGTCTAAATACAAGTCGTGCATGACAATCGTATTACTATAGCCTAGTAATATACCATCTAAATGAATAACAAAATCAGCAATGTATGGGGTGATTATTTCTCCATATATTTCTGTTAATGCGGTTTGTATCCATTCAAATTTCTGTTGATTTAATTTGAGTGCTAAATCGTTAATATCTTGGCTGATATGTATGTTATCTCGCATATGCATAATCATATATTCTTTATGATTCGTAATTAAATCTAAAAATATAGTTATTTGTTCGATCAGTTTTTGTCTTGGTTCCTTTTCCTGTTTCTGAATAGAATGAAACTTATCCATAATTAATGACGTGTAGTAATCAAAAATTTCAACCGTTAGTTCTTCTTTCGATGTAAAATATAAGTAAAATGCACCTTTTGATACTTCACTTTTCCTTGCAATTTCTTGAACCGAAGTGGCATGGAATCCTTTTTCAGCAAAAAGCTTCACACTTTCTTCCATGATACGTTGTTTTTTTTCGTTCATTGGGGGATCACCTCTTTCTAATATCGTTTCACATGAAGGCTTTTAATGGGAGCTATTGAATAACACAGTTGATGCTTGTCTTGAAATCATTATTTACTTAATACATGATTAAATAAAAATGACCGGTCAGTCAATTTGTTTTTATACTATATCATATGTTTGATTTGATAGCAATTGGAAGATTAAGGGGTGGTAGAGCTATTTTATTCTTTATGGGCGTTTTTTGGGATCAAATACAGCTCTTTTTTGACCTAATTGGTCATTTCAGGGCATTTTTCAGTCAAATCAGTTTCCACGCGAAGGCTTCGGATTAAAAAACAGGTAGATGTCTAGCCAAATGAAAAAGAATCCATCAATAAGTGGATTCTTCTTTCAGTTGGATACATAAAGAATTATTTGTTTTCTTCGTCTTTCATTGTGTCTTCGTTACCATTGTTATTTTCATCTGTATCCTGGTTCATGCCGTCGTCTTTATCTTGGTCATTATTAGGATCTTCTCCGTCGATCATGTCTTCTGTATCTTCTTCCATCTGATCCATTTCTTCTTCCATTTCATCCGTCGGAGCTTCCTCTTCTGGTGTTTCTTCTTGTTGCATATCTTCTTCTACCGGTTGATCCTCGTCTACCGGATCTTCATCATCTTGCGCACACCCAAATAGTAATCCCATAGTAAATACGGAAGCTAGTAATGTCCAAATTGTTTTTCTCACGTTTATATCCTCCTTGACATTTTCTATTTCAAGTGTAGTTTTCCCATTTTCTCAAAATAAATCCGTACATTTATAAAAAATTAACGTTCTCTGTCAAATGTGGTGGTGTGGTTTTCACTCCACCATCTCTTTTATTACATTTATATTATCAATAATGCTTGTACCTGAACCGCAGAGGAAATAAGCTCGCTTTCCGCAGGCACGGCCTCAGCTAACTTGGTAAAGGAAATCACTTTACCAAGTGGATCTTCGGACGCGTGCTGTTCCTGCGGGAGTCTCGCCTATTTCCTCTGCTAAGGCGCTTTTATAAGGGGCACCACCACATTTAGTATAGAGCCAAATTAACTGTAACACACTTTAATATAAAAAATACCTATCCTCAACCTAAAGCGCTTTGGTTAAAGATAGGATATTCAGACTATCATTTGTACATATAGACTATTTCCGTTATTTTATTGCGAACATTATTTCGGCTTCACATGCCAATTCTCCATCAACGGTTGCCGTTGCTTTCCCTTTCCCAATAGGACCTTTTAAACGAGTGATTTCCACTTCCAAACGTAATTGGTCACCTGGTTTTACTTGTCTTTTAAAACGGCATTTATCAATTCCTGCTAAGAAACCAATTTTCCCTTTATTCTCTTCTTTGTTTAATATAGCTACTGCACCTGTCTGAGCTAATGCTTCCACAATTAACACACCCGGCATCACTGGATAATCCGGAAAATGCCCTTGAAAAAATGGTTCGTTAATAGTAACGTTTTTCTTTGCGACTACTCGTTTGTCCCCATCTAATTCTAAAATTTCATCCACTAGTAAGAAAGGATAACGATGTGGGATCGTTTCTTTAATTTGCTGAATATCTAACATATTGTACACTCCAATCTTTATCATATGTTCTTATTAATGACTATTCACTTAACTAAAACTAGTGATTCGTGTAGTTCCATTTTTTCAATAAAAACAGAAAAAGTTAATCCAATGATTAACTTTCACCTGTAACTATATCAATGATGTGCTGCCATGTTTCAAACTCTAATACTTCCATTGGGCTACCATCACCAAGTACACTGTAACCAACAACTAGTCCAATGATTAATGCTAAAAAACTAAGAATCAAGACAACAACGATACGCAGCCAAACGGGAAAAATGCGTCGCACAGGTTTTGTTTGTTTCTTTTTTGTTTTTTGTTGCTTTACCTCATTATTTTTTTCATTTTTCTTCATTTTTTTCTGTTTCTGTTCCACTACGTTTTTATCATTAGTTTTATCTGAATGTCTTGATTCCATGACTTGGTAACTCCTTAAACTTAATTTCAATATAGTATACTAGCGTAATTGGTTGACTAGACCTCGCATTTGATCATGCATGGAGATTGTTCGTGAGTTAAACTGATAGGCGCGTTGTGTCTCCATCATTTCTGTCATTTGGCTAGCTAAGTTCACATTGGATGTTTCTAATGCACCAGCTTGCAATGCCATATCACCAAAAGCAACCTCTTGTATGATATCTCCAGCATTATAAGCGTCAGCTGTCACATCTGGCAAACGAAATTGGTTGTCCCCAACCGCTTCAAGAAATTGCGGTCGAATCGCCTGCACTATATTTAATTGACCTTCTACAGCTGTTTGCCCATCTCTTGTAACTTGAATCAACCCATTATCACTAATTGTGACAGCTTCCATACCCGCCTGTAAAATAATTGGGCCATTTTGTCCAATGATTGGATGACCTTGACCATTTGATAACATCACTTGACCATTTGCAATCTCGTTTAAATACAATGTACCATCACGAGTAAAACGACGCTCGGTTACACCATTGTTCGTCACATCTACTTGTAGCATGTGATTATCTTTCAACAAAGCAATGTCAAGGCCTCTTCCTGTTTCTTTAACGGTTCCTAATGCTAAGTTCATGTTTATTTGGCCTAATTTAGCACCTGAGCCCAAACGAATACCATCGGGAGTTAGACGTCCCAGGGCATTTGCTTGCTCATCACTAAAATTATCGATTTGTTGTGTTAACAAAGAGGTGAATTGAGCATTACGTGACTTATAGCCAGTAGTCTCTAAATTAGCCATATTGTGACTGACGACATCTAATTTGTTTTGTAATTGCTTCATCGTTACTGCCGCTTGTACTGCCATACGGTTCATATCGTTAAAATTCTCCTTTCGTTAACACTATGTTAATCGCCCTATCTGATTGACCGCTTTATCCATACTCTTATCATAGGCTTGCAATACCTTCTGATTTGTTTCAAACATGCGGTACGCTTGCATCATGTCTGTCATTGTTTGAATCGTATCTACATTGGAAGTTTCTAAAAATTTCTGTTGCACGTTAAAAGTAATAGTAGGATTTTCACGGGCATTCTCCATTGCTTGTCCAGCTTCATCTAAAGCAAACAATCCTTCTCCATCTTTGACTAACTCATTCACATTTGAACTGTAAGCTACCCCAATTGGAATAGCTTGATCACCGACTTGTATCATTCCTTCATCGGTGACGTTAAACGTTTGTCCATCTGTTTCAATTGGATTACCTGCTTCATCTAATACGTATAGCCCTTCACTCGTAGTTAAAAAACCTTCCCCATCGACGGTAAAGTTACCATTCCGTGTATAACGTACATCACCAGCATTGTTTTGTACTGTAAAAAACAACCCACCTGTCTCATCTGGTAACGTCCCATTGATAAGCGCCATATCTGTTGTTAGCCCAGTCTCTCTTAATGAACCTTGTTCAAAATCTGGAATGGTTTCTTGCACATAAACACCTGTATTGATTGATCCGATTATTTGCTGATGCGGAACATTGAATCCCCCAGTTGCTGTTGGAACTTTTTTACTTTCCATACGTTGGATTAATAATTCTGGAAATGCACGAACTGCTGCTTGATCTTGTTTATACCCTGGCGTTTGCGCATTTGCAATGTTATTTGACAATGTATCTTGCCTTCGTTGCTGCGTCATCATACCACTGGCTGCTGTGTAGTATCCTCTAAGCACGGGTGAATTCCCCCTCTCCTCATAAATGTTAACCGATTCATCTTGATTTGATTTTTATGAAACAAAAAACGTGAGCAATATGTATAAGAATCAGAACTTCTACAATTTTCGCAATTTTGGTGTGCGTACGATTATATTCAAAAGTTAAATGATTTTTCTTTTTTCTATTTTATCAATATTTTCTAACATAATGCCAGTCCCTTTTGCTACACAATTCAATGGTTCCTCAGCTAGAATTACTGGTACTTTTAATTCTTCTGCTAGGAGTTGATCCATACCGTGGACTAGTGCGCCTCCACCAGTTAAGATGACACCCCGGTCAATGATATCAGCTGATAATTCTGGTGGTGTTTGTTCCAATACTGTTTTTGCTGCTTGAACAATTAAACCAACAGATTCTCGCAATGCTTCTTCAATTTCTGTAGAATGTATCGTTATTGTACGTGGTAAACCTGTTACCATGTCGCGTCCACGAATATCAATCGATTCTTCTCTAGCACCTTTAAAAACAGTGGCAACATGCACTTTAATATCTTCAGCTGTTCGCTCACCGATTAGTAATTTATATTTACGTTTTACAAAATTTAAAATCTCAACATCAAACTTATCTCCAGCCATTTTTATCGACTGTGCTGTAACAATATCACCCATCGATAATACTGCAACATCTGTTGTTCCACCACCAATATCAACTACCATATTACCACTTGGTTGAAAGATATCCATACCCGCACCAATTGCTGCAACCTTTGGCTCTTCTTCAAGGTATACTTTTTTTCCGCCTGATTTTTCAGCAGCTTCTTTAATCGCTTTTTGCTCTACTTTTGTAATATTAGTTGGGCAACAGATTAACATTCTAGGTTTAGAAAAATATCCACGTACATTAATCTTATTAATAAAATGTTTTAACATCGCTTCTGTCACATCAAAATCCGCAATGACACCATCTTTTAACGGGCGTATTGCTTCAATATTTCCTGGTGTTCTACCCACCATTTTCCTAGCAGCTTCACCTACTTCAAGGACACGCCCTGTTGAACGATCCATCGCTACAACAGATGGTTCATCTAAAACAATACCTTTTCCTTTTAAATGGATTAACACGTTTGCTGTTCCAAGGTCAATTCCAATATCCCTAGAAAACATGATTAAGATCCTCCCTACTTCATTGTTCACGTTTTGTGTATTATTTTTACATAATTGTACAGATTACCTCTAATTATATATAATATCACAAATTAAAACATTTCGTTAATCATTTTTTGAAGAAGTATACAATTTTATTAAATTGATTGTTAATTCAATCAATAGCATGATTACTTGCAGCGTGAAAAGGTGAATACTTCATAGGGAGGGGTTTCTATGTTATTTTAGCGATTGAAGTGTAGTATTTGATTTTTTCGATGATTGGATATACTTTAGTTTTGTCGCTTCACCTCCCCTTAAATGTCTAATTGCTTTATGGTGATCTAAAACATCTTTTACTCGTATGGCCAACTCTGGATTTATTATTGGCAATCGTTCCGTTAAGTCTTTATGAACGGTACTTTTTGAGACGCCAAACTCTTTAGCTATGACTCGAACAGTTTTTTTTGTTTCTACAATATAATTACCGATACGAATGGTTCGCTCTTTAATGTAGTCATGCACATTACTAGCCTCCTCGTGTTGTCTGTCCAAGGTGTGATGAGACAAGTTAGTCCATTTTATGTAATGATCGAAAAGGAAACATGAAACTGAGCTTGTTTAATTAATGAAAAAAGATAGGAGTGAGAACCTTAGACTTCTTGATTGGTTTGTAACAGTTTATTACTGATGATCATGGATTATGAACAGAAATGGTAAAATGGGGTGAATTCGTTTGTAAGGTTGATGTGTAGCATTATGCTATTTGAGTGATCACATGTATGTTTTTTCAAAAAAGAAAAGCCCCCCATTGGGGAGCTCTAATCATCATCCACTACCTCCGTGACCTGGATCTAATGCCATTGAAGGAGCATAATGAGCTACTTCTCCATTGTCTGTCGGTGTTGCATCATTTGAAACAAATGGGATTACTGTAACTAATGCAAACGCTAGAACTAATCCAATCCATTTTTTACGCAATCTTTTCACCTCCTAAAAGTAGCATATTTATTTTAACTGAGGTTAAATCTTTCTCATAGCTAGTAAAGGTAAACGGGCAAAAAAATGATCACTGCGTTTTTCTATGAAATCATTGTAGGAACTAATGAAGTACTTTCTATCTTGATGAGCCCGTCCCAAGTAATACTTCGTGAATGGGGTAACCTCAGTTATTCCTGATAACAATACTTGCGCTTCTTTCAAATTACCACGTGCGATTTCCAAGTGCGCTTGTTCACTAATGTCCTCCGTAATAATTCCATTTGGACGATTGAAATGCGCACAAATAAACGGATAATTCTGATGATCTATAATATGCAGTAATCTATTTTCTTGATATTTTTCTGCTATATTTCTAGCTTCTATTAAATGATGCATACTTGATTGATAATCATCAAAAATATAGGATAAACTCAAATTCAAGTGTAATTTAGCCTTCATTGTTTTGTTAATCGTTTTATTTAACATACGAAATCCATATTTACGAGCTAAAATTAATTCATTTCTTTTCCAATAAAATACGAATAACAATAGCTGTAAACAATGGTAATACAGCGAAGATAAGAGTGGGTCTTTGACTTGGTGCATCCGTTGTCGCAAATGATCTAAAGTATTACTAAATTCCCCATATGAAAATAGTTCAAAATAAATGTTCAGTTTGTTAATAAGTAATAAGCAAATCGTATCATTATCTTCTGCTTCCACTCCATTTAACTGATGTAATACTTTATATTGTGGTAGCTGTTGCTTAACTCTTATTTTAGCTAAGTCAAAAATAGCTGCCCATTTCTGGTTTAACGGATGGATACTTTTTTTATTTTTTTTAATAAGTATGTCTAGCTCATGGTAGAAGCCATGAATAAACAAAAGCTTCATCCCTATCCGCAAATCTTCTTCATGTGTCGTATGCAGACAAAAATCTTTCGCTAGTCTAATGGCTGTTTTTTCACCATAGTCGACAGCCATGATTTGAATAAACTGATGTAGGCGTAAGTCTCGGTAGTCGTTTATATGTTGGTTTGGGAAAGAGTTATCTCTATTCACAACTTCCCTCCTCACAAAATAGGGCACAGTTTTATTATGACACTTATTACAGTTATTTCAAGTGTTTTCCACCCATTTTCGTTCGACAAATTGGGACAAGTAGCTCAGGCTGATTTCCTCCTTATACGTTAAAGCATAGCAAAAGAGTACCCAAACCGATTTGGATACTCTTTTTGACTTCATGTGTTGGTTGTCGCTCTTGATGATTGACGATCCTCTGTTGATTCCGGAGTTTCTGATGATTCAGATTGTTCCTGATTGTTAGGCTCATCCGTTTGTATAGAAGACTCTTCTTCTTGTTTTTCTGCTTTTTCATCTGCATTCACTTCAGCTTCATCTTTATCTGAAATGCGAATGTCTGCCACTGTTTGGTTAAAGAATTGTTGTGGATCAACTGCTTCACCATCTTTACGGATTTCGAAATGTACATGGATTCCACTTGCTTGACTAAAATTGTTTTTTCCCGACAAGCCAAGCTCTTCACCTTGTTTCACTTGTTTACCTGACTCTACTTGAATATCTGTTAAACTTGCATAATGGGTAGTCACACCGTTCTCGTGTTCCATTTCTACTACATACCCTAACATCGAATCTTCTCTAACATCTATTACTTTACCACTTAAAGCTGCCACTACTGGAAACGCCTTTTCTGTTGTTGAAGCAATATCTATACCTTTACTTTGGTAATATTTATTGTTGTATAGAACGAGTGCTTGTGCTTGCTCTTCTGGTGTTTTGTCGTAATCATAAAAGTTGGTTACAATTTCAGTCTTCGTATCAGTTGATACAGGCATCTTCACTACTTCTGACGGATTCACAACTGGGTCTGAATTTTGATCGTAATCCACATTTTCACTTAAGCCTTCTTCTGTTTGATCTGTTGCTTCTGGGATTTGATTATTTAAATTCTGGTACCATAATACGCCAGCTAGCATAATTGCTGCAACAGATAAATATACTGCTGGGAAAAACCACTTCTTCTCTAAGATACGTTTCCATTTTAGTTTTGAAACGTTGCGATTATCTTCTTTCATTTTCACATCACCTCAGCAACCATTCTGATCAAATGAGGACAATTATATACATGAGATGTGAAAAATATTAAAATTGTTTTTCGACAAATTATTTTTGTACCACTAGTTTCGGTGTTGCATCTTCTATCGTTTGAATTGATATCCCTTGATAATAATAACTTGCAATTTCTTTATAAGATTTCCCTTCTTTAGCCATTCCATTAGCACCATATTGGCTCATCCCAACACCATGACCATATCCTTTTGTTGTGAAAATAAAGTAATCATCTTTTTTGGAAATTTTGAAATCTGTTGAACGCAACTCTAATTTTTCCCGCACATCTCTTCCTGTAAATGTTTTCCCACCAATTTCTATTGTTTTTACACGATGGCTCTCTGTTCTCGTTGTCGGGAAGGTAATGTCACCATCCGGAAGAGTAACTACTAGCATTTGTTCCAAATCATCTTTTGTAATTGTTTTTTGGTCTGCAAATTTAGGTGAATCTTCATCCCACGGGCTTGCAACACTTTTTAGATAAGGAAGCTCATTTTCCCAAAAATCTTCTGCATTTTCCGTGTATCCATTGCTTGTAGAAAAAAATGTAGGTGTAATTGGTTTTCCATTATAAGTAAGTACTTCTCCTACGGTGCTTGCAACTGCTTGTTTTATTTTTTTGATTTTCCACTGATAATCATTTCCCCAGATTTGTTGCAATTCTTGATCATTTTTATAAACCTGATGTTTCACAGTGTCCGTTACTTGCTGATTATTCTTTGTATTTGTTAAAAAATTAACGATGTACGTGCGTGCTGCTAGTGCTTGCGCTTTTAACGCTTCTATTTCAAAATCTGCTGGCATTTCAGATGCGACTACTCTTGTTACATAATCTTCTAATAACACGGATTCATTTTCATTTGATGCAGTTCGCATTACATCAACAGAAAAAGCTGAATCTTCTTCTTTCAATACTACGGTTTCCTCAGAATCATTCTGATCTTCCCTCTCAACAGATGTTTTATTTTCAGACATATATAGTGTTTTAGGCACGACAATCAAAGCGGGTATGACTAGAATAACGGTTACTAATATCGAAAAGCCAACGATTATTCTTTTTTTCCATTTTGTGTTTACTTTTCGTTTATAGTAGGGATGCATAACGTTCCTCCTTCATTCAAATACGAATAATCTCTACTAAATACTTTATACAAAACAAGAGAATGCTAGAACAAAAATAATTTATTAATGAAACAATGAAGCATTCAAAAAAAACTTTGATTATTATGCTACCTCATTCGCTACAACCAAGAAGTTTTGCTAGAAATACACCTTATTACAATGATTCAATCGTATGTAGTGAAAATAAAAAGGTGTATTCGCATTATCGTGTCGATAGTCATTACTATAAGGAAATGATTGTATCAGCATAAATCGGATAATAGTGTGGAAAGTGCAAAACCATTTGACATATATATTTTTACGGTTTACTATTACGTTACACGTTATAACGTTTAGTGTAATAAATGAAAGGAGATGACAAAAAACCTGTGAGTTCAACTGACCGATTTTCTGAACCAACTTTGTTTATCTTAATTAGTTTAGCTGAGGGGAACAAACATGGTTATGCAATCATGGAGGATATTGAAAATTCATACGACATTAAAATTGGACCCGGGACCTTATATGGTGCTATTAGTCGGATGGAGAAATTAAAATTAATTAGGGCTATTCCCTCAAAAGATAGAAAAAAGCCTTATCAAATTACCGCTGAAGGCAGACAGTATCTACAAGAAAAATTAAAGGAAATTGAAACTGTTACCAAGTTGGGATTTGAAAGGTTAGGTCTAACATGAAGTGGCTAATCCATCTGTATCCAAAAAAGTGGAGAGAACGCTATGAAGAGGAATTCTTATATATTTTGGAAAACAAGAATCTTTCTTTTAAAGAGGTAATTGATGTATTTATTAATGCCATGGATGCAAGATTTCTTATTTTAGTGGAGGGGATTATTAATATAGATAAGAAAATTCGTGATGTTATGCTTGGATCTGTTTTAAACCGTTTCTCGATCATTGGTTCGGTAATATTTATAGGTACGTTCGTTGGATATTGGATTGGAAATAACACTCCCTCAATTTTAGAAATATCACCTAAATCATTACTGCTAATTGGTGTTGGTTTGGGACTTTTCATTGGTTATGTTGTTGGTGTTGCGAGAGGAATTATGCGAGTCATTAATGTTACCCAAAAAGAGGATGTCTTCCTTCCTACTGGTAAATTAAAGTTCGATAAACCAAAGAGTTAATTAAATCTTCAGTTTTGTATGAGGAGAAAAAAATCATGAATTACAAGGTTTTAAAAGATGTAAAAGTAGTGTCGGGATTAACTTCGTCTATAATATTGTCAAGTATTGCAATAATACTGGCAATATACAATATTAGTTATTGGGTATTTTTTGTTGTCGTATCAATCGTAGTTCTATTTTTAAGTGTACACAGGGCTGATAAGATAATGAAAAATTGAAAACCATTTTTACTTTCTTATAAAGAAACAATTGTAATAATTAGTACGAATGAGCTGTTTAAACAGCTCATTCTGTATTTTATTTATAGTTTCCTAGTAGAGTCCACTATCCCTTCTCCTTCACATTGCCCCAAATGTGGATAAGTTCCTAACTTTTACAAACATTGTAAAAAGGAACAACTATACTTTGACATTTATGAAGCTAAAACAGTCGATCAAGCATATAAACTGTATCAAAACTGAATTTTAAATGTTCTCAAAGAATTAATGACCTATTTTGAAAACCTGATTAAGTCAATGAACAATTGGGAAGAAGAAATATTCAACTATTTCAATTCTCCAATTACAAACGCTTATACAGAGTACTTGAATCGTTTAATTAAGACAATGAACCATGTTCGTCGTGGTTACTCTTTTGAAGCCCTTAGAGCAAAAATTTTATTTACACAAGGTTATCGTAAAAATAAGAAGAAAAAAATTCAAAGAAGTTGAAGTTACTTTAGGCAAAACGTTTCCTGATCTATTTCCAAGATGGACACAAATTGGCTATGAATGGGGTTATGAAGAAATCTATAGCAACGACTTTTCCACGCTGACTAAGGCTATGGAAGAGGATAGCTTCTAACCCTTTTCAACACTATTTTTACGATTACTCAAAAAAAGTACACCTTCATTTAAGAAGATATACTCATTTTAATTGATAAAATTTATAAAGCAGACAGTTTTTGTTCTTGATCTGTGTTCAATATTATTTCTTCTATATCATTCACACGCTCAATATCAGCACCTAGCATCGCTAATTTCCCAGTAATATCAACATATCCTCGATCAATATGTTTCAACTCTGTTACTCTTGTATACCCTTCTGCGTTTAATCCCGCCAAAACTAATGCTGCTCCAGCACGTAAATCAGTAGCTGCAACTTCAGCTCCTTGAAGTGCAACTGGTCCTTCAACAATGACACTACGTCCTTCAATTTTCACTTTGGCATTCATACGACGAAATTCTTCTACGTGCATAAAACGATTTTCAAAAACCGTTTCCGTTATGACACTTGTTCCATTGGCATTTAACATTAGAGTCATCATCTGTGATTGCATGTCTGTCGGAAAGCCAGGATGTGGTAATGTCTTTAAATCAATTGGCTTTAACTGTTTTGGACCAATGACACGAAGACCATCTTGTTCTTCTTTTATTTGAACACCCATCTCTTCCATTTTTGATACTAAAGAACGCATATGTTCTTTTTCTGCACCTTTCACTAGTACGTTTCCACCAGTGATTGCTGCAGCAATCATAAAGGTTCCTGCTTCAATTCGATCTGGGATAATGGTATGCTCCACGCCATGCAGTTGCTTTGCACCATCAATTTTGATTATTTCTGTTCCGGCTCCAACTACTTTTGCTCCCATTTTGTTTAGGAAGTTTGCTAAGTCAACAATTTCCGGTTCTTTCGCACTGTTTTCAATAATCGTTCTGCCATCTGCTAATGCAGCTGCCATCATGATATTTTCAGTTGCGCCTACACTTGGAACATCTAAATAGATTTTCCCACCTTTTAGTCTACCTTCTGAAAATACTTCTACATAACCATTTCCTACGTGTACTTTTGCTCCCATTGCCTCGAATCCCTTAAGGTGCAAATCAATCGGTCTTGAACCAATTGCACAGCCACCAGGCATCGCTACTTTCGCATGGCCAAAACGCGCTAGCATTGGGCCTAAAACAAGTACAGACGCACGCATTTTTCTTACATACTCAAATGGTGCTTCCGTAATTAAAGGTTTTACTGTATTAATTTGTATTGTACAGTCTTTCATTTGAATAGTTGCATTCATGTTACTTAATACTTCATTCATTGTTACCACATCTGCTAAAGCTGGAACATTATGAAGTACACTCTTCCCCTTACTTGCCATTATACTTGCTGCGATAACAGGTAAGACTGCGTTTTTAGCACCTTCAACTTTTACGGTTCCTTGCAGCTTTCTGCCTCCGCGGACGATGATTTTTTCCAAGGTTCATTCTCCTCTAAGTCCAGTTTCTATATTATTAATATTCAGTCGTTAGGATAGGTGTTCCTACTGTGATCATTGTTTTCTCTCCAGATACCTGACGAGCTGCCATTTGTATGTTCATTTGATTGTGATTAGAAGAAGGTATAGAAGTTTCCCACTCCTTCGTAAATCCTGAAAATACCGTAAAATCTTTTTCGTTCAACTTATGTATTTCTTGAACTTGTAGGCTTTTCTTTATTTTCTCAAAAAAATAAACACTATCTATCATATCATCTATTTCCGTTTTTGCACAAGTGAATTTTTTTACATCATTAGTGAAAATGCTTCCATCTAGTTGGAAAGCTCGACTTTTGTTGATAGACTTTTCTATTGAGGCTTTTTCATTTACTTCTACTACATAAATTATTTCTACGGTAGAAGCTTTTTTTGCTTCAACAATCATAATAGATTCGTTAACGCTCGACTTTTTCTGTTCGTTCCATTTGTATTTTTTTGCGTGTGTTGTCTTTTCTAATTCGATATTGCTATTTGGAAAGATTTTATTAATCTTTGCCATATAATACTTCAATTGTTTTTTATCTATTGTTTCTCTTAATTGTATTTGCCAGTGGATTACTGATTGGTCATTCGTATGAAAGATGTGCTCTATTTGTTTAAGCTCTTCTATTAATCTATTATTTTTAGATACTGCATGTATATGGTTTGTGACTAGTACTAAACATAGGCATACAATTAAACATATTTTCTGTTTCACTCGAATCTCTCCCACGATTTTTATCAACAGTATGTACCATGCTAGCATTAGCTATACGTGGAGAAATTCGTCAAAAAACTACATTACTAGATTAAAAAAGAAAAGTGATTTGATTTGTCCAGTTTAAAAAGTCTAGGACAAACTTACTTACTGTTGTTCCGATTGTAATGGTTACAAAAATAATCAGTAACTTCGCTTCAAATGTTCGGTCTTTCTTGAAAATAGAATCTAGTCTGACCGATTGTATCACTTGCCATGTAATAATGATAAATATGATGTGAGAAATCATGCTAAGTAACGCTTGTTTTGCTAATTCTTGCATAGGTAACCCCTCCTTGAACCTGCTAATTGCTATTTCCCGGGAAATAGTGACACAAAACCTCATTTTTTTATGTCAAGAAACCTGTTCTCTGTCAAATGTGGTGGTGGGCTTTTCACTCCACCATCTCTTTTATTACATTTATATTATCAATAATGCTTGTACCTGAATCGCAGAGAAAATAAGCTCGCTTTCCGCAGGCACGGCCTCTGCTAAGGAACTTTTATAATAAGACGCTTCTTATTTCTTGTCGCCATAGTGTTTTCTTTGCTGACAGACATGTCTCTAATCCTTCTTTGGCAGTCTATGCATCACTTTCTTTAAACAATTGATCCTGCTTTTTTTCAATTAGTATGGCTCGTCTAATCGGCCATCTATTTTGAGTAATTGTTTTTCTGTTTCTCGTTCTTCTTCTGTCAATTTATAACTGGACTTCCAAAGCAATTTTTTACTTTGTTTCATACGAATGCGAACCTTCTTATCTAATGTTCGTTGCACTTCACGCCTACTTCATCTAGTGCCCAATATACTTGGCGCATAAAGTGCAAACGGTCAGCGTTAATTAACGGATCTCCTAACGCGTGACGCACTGCGTGTTTGAATGACTTAGATAAATTTATCACTACGATTTGAACAAGACTCGTATCACACGATTGTGAGTAACTCTTGGTTGAACATGTCTGTTTCTTCACCGCTGTAATTAACTCTATATAAAAGGCATCTAATTCACTACGCATATCCCAACTATCGATATGCTTGTCTTTAATCCCTAGCATTTCTATGATAAAATTGTTTTGCACGCTTTTCCTCTTCTTTTCCTTTTGATCTACAACTTTAGGGTAACAAAAGAGAGAGGAATGCGTGTATTTTTTTGCTTCTATTGAAGTCTTGATAGATCAAGGGGCACCACCGCATTTAGTATAGAGCCGAAGTCTGAACCCTTGTTCATAATAAAAGACTTTAATTCCATTTCGGGATTAAAGTCTTTTTTTGTCTAGTTTAGTTTTTTAACGCTTTTCTACAACATCTAGACGGTTTATTGCACGTTTTAATGCATATTCTGCCCTTCTGAAATCAATATCATCCTGCTTAGCTTTCAGGCGACGTTCGGCGCGTTCCTTTGCTTTACGCGCACGTTGTACATCAATATCGCCCGGTTTTTCAGCTGATTGAGCTAAAATGGTTACTTTATTCTCATTCACTTCAATAAAGCCTCCACCAATTGCTACTCGTATTGTTTCGCCTGCGCGTTTTAAACGTACAGCACTAATAATTAACGGCGCAACTAAAGGAATATGATTAGGTAAAATCCCTAATTCACCATCTTCAGACTTACAGCTGACCATTTCAAATGTATCTTCCAGAATAGGGCCATCAGGAGTGACAACACTCACCGTTAGTGTTTTCAACGAAACCCCTCCTCGGCATTTCTATTACGCCATTTGTTTTGCTTTTTCTACAACCTCTTCAATTGTTCCAACTAAACGGAACGCGTCTTCTGGAAGATCATCATACTTACCATCTAAAATTTCTTTGAAGCCACGAACAGTTTCTTTAACAGGTACATAGGAACCTTCTTGACCTGTAAATTGTTCTGCAACGTGGAAGTTCTGAGATAAGAAGAATTGAATACGACGAGCACGTGCTACCGTTAATTTATCTTCATCTGAAAGTTCATCCATTCCTAGGATAGCGATAATGTCTTGTAGTTCCTTATAGCGTTGCAGCGTCTGTTGTACATCACGTGCCACGTTATAATGGTCTTCTCCAACAACTTCTGGATCAAGGGCGCGTGATGTAGATGCTAATGGATCTACCGCAGGATAAATCCCTTGCTCAGAAAGTTTACGATCTAGGTTAGTTGTTGCATCTAAGTGAGCAAAGGTGGTTGCTGGCGCAGGGTCAGTATAGTCATCCGCTGGCACATAAATTGCTTGAATAGATGTAACAGAACCTTTATCTGTAGAAGTAATACGTTCTTGCAATTGCCCCATTTCTGTTGCCAATGTTGGTTGATAACCAACCGCTGATGGCATACGTCCAAGCAAGGCAGAAATTTCTTGACCTGCTTGTGTGAAACGGAAAATGTTATCAATAAATAGAAGCACATCTTGGCCTTGTTCATCACGGAAATATTCCGCCATTGTAAGACCAGTTAATGCTACACGCATACGTGCACCAGGAGGCTCGTTCATTTGACCGAATACCATCGCTGTTTTTGTAATAACACCAGAATCTTTCATTTCATAATAAAGGTCATTTCCTTCACGAGTACGTTCTCCAACACCTGCAAACACAGAAATACCACCATGTTCTTGCGCAATGTTATTAATTAGCTCTTGAATCAATACGGTTTTACCAACACCTGCACCGCCGAACAAGCCAATTTTACCACCTTTAATATAAGGAGCTAATAAATCAACTACTTTAATACCGGTCTCAAGAATCTCTGTTTCTGTTGCTAAATGTTCAAAGTCTGGTGATTGACGATGAATCGGATCACGTCGAACACCTTCATTTATTTTTTCGTCTAAATCAATTTCTTCGCCTAAAACGTTAAATACACGTCCTAGCGTTTCATTACCAACTGGTACTGAAATTGGTGCACCAGTGTTTTCAACTTCTGCACCTCGTCTGATTCCTTCTGTGGATGACATTGCAATGGTACGTACTGTATCATCACCTAAGTGTAATGCCACTTCAAGGGTTAGCGCTGTCGAATTATCTGCTTCTGGATAAACTAACAATGCACTATATAACTCTGGGAGATTATCATCGAATTTAACGTCGATAACAGGCCCCATTATTTGTGTTACGTGCCCTTTACTCATCCTTTTCCCTCCTAACACACGGTTTCATTATTCTTGCGCTGCTGCTCCTCCAACAATTTCCGAAATTTCTTGCGTAATAGCAGCTTGTCTAGCTCTGTTATATTGTAAGGATAGATCATCAATTAAATCATTTGCATTATCTGTTGCACTTCGCATTGCCGTCATACGTGATGCGTGCTCACTAGCTTTACTGTCAAGAAGTGCACCGTAAATTAAGCTTTCTGCATATTGTGGTAATAATGTTTGTAAAATCTCTTCCTCACTTGGTTCAAATACGTAGATACTTTCAGTGTCAGCCGGATGATCATTTTTTTCATGCACATCCGTTAATGGAAGTATCTTTTTTGAAACAACTTCTTGTGAAATAGCATTGATAAAATGATTATAAACAATGTACAGCTCATCAATTTCTTGATCAATGAATAATTGAACTGTTTCATTCGTTAAATCTTGAATATCTGAAAATACCGGTTGGTCAGACAATCCAATAATTTCGTTTGCTATTGGCATCTTGCGTTGTTTGAAGAAATCTCTACCGATTCGTCCAGCGACAATGATCGTATACTCATCTGATGATTGATGTTTTTCTTGAATCGTGCGATAGACTTTACGTAATATTCCACTATTAAAAGGACCAGCTAATCCACGGTCAGACGTAATGACAAAATAAGCCGTCTTTTTCACTTCACGATGCACGAGCATTGGATGCGCATCTTCTTCTGTGCTAGAAGCAATATGGTTAACAATTTCTTGTATTTTATCACTATAAGGTACAAAAGAGGTCGCATTTTGTTCTGCTTTATTTAGTTTAGAAGCAGATACCATGTGCATCGCATTCGTAATTTGTTTTGTCTTTTTTGTTGATGTAATACGTGTTTGAATATCCCTCAATGACGCCACAACAAGTCAGCCTCCTTTCATGGAAGGTTTCTAGTCAATATATCTAATCATTCTTTGTCTTTAAACTTATTGTGTAACAACGAATTGCTTAATAAATGCTTCAATCGCTGCATCCATTGTTTCTTTTTCTGCTAGTTGACCTGTTTCTCGAATAGTTGTTAACATAGCTGCATGGTTGAGGTCTAAGAAGTCAAATAGTTCTGCTTCAAAACGTGTAATGTCTTCAACAGGAATATCATCTAAATAACCATTGATCAACGCATAAATAATCATTACTTGTTTTTCAACAACCAGTGGCTTATGTAACCCTTGTTTTAACACTTCAACTGTACGAGCTCCACGGTTAAGTTTCGCTTGCGTTGCTTTATCTAAATCAGAACCAAATTGAGCAAATGATTCTAACTCACGATACGAAGCTAAGTCTAGACGTAATGTCCCTGCAACTTTTTTCATTGCTTTAATTTGTGCAGAACCACCTACACGAGACACTGAAAGACCTGGGTTAATTGCCGGTCTTACACCAGAGAAGAATAAATCTGATTGTAAGAAAATCTGACCATCTGTAATAGAAATAACGTTTGTTGGAATATATGCAGAAATATCCCCTGCTTGTGTTTCAACAAACGGAAGAGCAGTTAAGGAACCGCCGCCTTTTTCATCACTTAATTTCGCTGCACGCTCCAATAGACGTGAGTGTAAATAGAAAACATCTCCCGGGAATGCTTCACGGCCTGGTGGGCGTTTTAATAGTAATGAAAGTTCACGGTAAGCTGTTGCTTGTTTCGTTAAGTCATCATATACAACAAGCACATGCTTGCCATTGTACATGAATTCTTCTCCCATTGACACACCAGCATATGGCGCTAGGTATTGCAATGGTGCTGGTTCTGATGCACCGGCACTAACAACGATTGTATAATCTAATGCACCATAACGACGAAATACCTCTGTTGTTGCACGAACCGTTGAATCTTTTTGTCCAATTGCAACATAGATACAGATCATATCTTGATCCTTTTGGTTTAGTATCGTATCAACAGCAACTGTTGTTTTCCCTGTTTGACGGTCACCAATAATTAATTCACGCTGACCTCTACCGATTGGCACAAGTGCATCAATTGCTTTAATTCCAGTTTGTAGTGGCTCATGAACGGATTTACGATCCATTACACCTGGTGCTGGCGCTTCAATTGGACGTGTCTTCGTTGTTTCAACTGGACCTTTACCATCAATTGGTTGACCTAGTGGATTGACAACGCGTCCTAGTAATTGTTCACCTACTGGCACCTCCATAATTCTACCTGTACGTTTCACTTGGTCACCTTCACGAATATCCGTGTAAGGGCCTAGAATTACAATACCAACATTACTTTCTTCTAAATTCTGGGCTAATCCCATTACTCCATTTGAAAATTCCACAAGCTCTCCAGACATTACATTGTCTAAACCATGCACTCTAGCGATACCGTCACCAATTTCAATTACAGTACCGATATCACTGACTTCAATATCTGCTTGATAATTTTCAATCTGCTGTTTAATCAGTGCACTGATTTCTTCAGCTTTTATGCTCATGCCAATTCACCCCTATCTTGTCACTAATTTGTTATCGTTATATTCTTTTCCATTCTTTCTAATTTACCTTTTACTGAGCCATCATACACAGTATTTCCAATACGAAGCTTCACACCACCAAGTACATTTGGATCAATAACATTATCAATTTTTAATTTAGCAATATGTAATTTCGCTTGAAACACATCCGCTAATTGTTGTTTTTCTGCTTCAGACAGTTCACGAACAGAGTAAACAATCGCTCGCTTCGTACCTCGTGACTCTTCTGCTAGGTTGACAAATTGATCAACGATGTCGATAACTAACTCCTCTGATTGATGATCAACGATTAGTTTAAGTGTACTTTTGACTTCTACAGAAAAATCATGAAATACGTCGTCAATTATTTGTTTCTTATTATTTTTATTAAATCCTGGATTTTCTAAAAATCGGATAAAATTTTGATTTTGCTGAAAAACTTCTTTTACAATCATCCATTCTGATTCGAGCGATTCGATGATATGCTTTTCTTTTGCTAGTTGAAAAAGAGCTTCTGCGTAGCGCTTTGAAATCATTGCTTTACTCATCACTCTTCTCCTATCTGTTTCATATAGTCAGAAATTAAGCGTTCTTGGTCTTCAACGTTAATCTCTTTCTCAATTACTTTCGTTGCAATTTGAACAGAGAGACTTGCAACTTGCTCTTGCAGTGCTTCAATTGCTCTGTCTTTTTCTTGTTTAATTTCTTCTTGCGCTGCTTGCTTTATCTTCTCTGCCGCCATTTCAGCAGATTGGATAATTGTCTCTTCTTGTTTCACACCTGCTTTTTTCGCTTCATCAATAATAGATTGTGCTTCTTGACGTGTTCTATTTAAGTTTTCATTCGCTTCAAGTGAAGCTTTTTCCGCTTCTATTCGGTTCTTCTCGGCAACATCTAACTCATTCGCTATATAATTTTCGCGTTCTTCCATTTTGCTTAACATTGGTCCCCATGCATACTTTTTCAATAATGCAAGTAAGACAGCGAAACTGCCGATCCCAAATAAAATGTCACCGACGTAAAAGCCACCGACACTTACACCTACCAATGAATGACTTAACAATTCCACACCATTCACTCCCTTCGAATGCTTCTTTCATAAAATTGGCATTATCATTGTTAACTATTGTTTTCGTTTAGGAAGAAAAAACTTGGCTTATCGCCAAGTTTTATGGTGAAAGCCCTATTTTCCATGATCATATGCTAATAAACTTCAAGGCGAAGTTAAACAAATGATAAAACTTCGCCTTTTGTATTTTTTAAATAAATAAGATCAGAAAAGCTACTACTACGGCAAAGATCGGGATCGCCTCAACTAGTGCGATACCAATTAACATTACTTGTTGTAATGGACCTTTTAGTTCTGGTTGACGTGAAATCCCATCAATTGTACGTGATACGATCTTTCCGTTGGCGAAGCTGGCTCCTAGTGCCGCTACACCTACTGCTATTGCTGCTGCTAATGCTTCCATGTAAATACTCCTCCTTTAGAATGTATGTAAAACAAAAATTGTTTTTACATGAATTTATTTAATGGTCATCTGCCACTTTATGTGACATATAAACCATTGTTAACATGGTAAAAATAAATGCTTGTATTGCACCAATAAATAAACTAAATCCTTGCCATACCATCATTGGAACAATAGCAAGAAAGGTGATTGGAACAAGCAAGAAAGCTAACTGTGTAATTAAGGACAGTAAAACTTCTCCTGCAAAAATATTACCAAATAGACGGAAACCTAACGTCATCGTATTGGTGAACTCTTCGACCAATTTAAATGGCAACATGAATGGTACTGGTTCCATAAGCCCCTTAACATATTTCTTAGTCCCTCTCAGTTTCATACCATAATAGTTTGTCAATACAATAATGAAACCTGCTAAACCTAATGTAATTCCAGCATCTGAGGTTGGTGATTTCCACCACAGGTCATCTCCATGCACAATCATTACAATAACACCTAATATGTTACTAATAAAGATAAAAGTAATTAGTGTAAGTCCTAATGGCAAAAATGTTTTACCTGTTCGCCAGTCCATTGAATCACTAATGATCCCTTTGACAAAATCAACGAGCCATTCCATCGCATTCTGAACACCAGTTGGACGCATCTTAAGGTTTCGACTGGCTAAGACGCCAATGATAAAGACAATCACACATGCAATAAAAGTCATTAAAACGGTCGAAGCATTAAAGCTCAACCAAGAGATACCAAAGACATTCTCATATATTGGTGCTGTATGATCCATTTTCCTTCACCTCTTTTCTAACTATCACTTTCTTGTTTACTATAAAGTGCAAAATCTATGATTACGACAACAAACATTGTCGTTAATCCCAAAACAATTCCAGCCAAGTGGAAATATGATTCTAGTTCAAAACCAATTATTACAGCTAGACCAACAGTAGCAAATCGAGATATCGTTCCTAAACGGTGCATTTTTGGTCTATTATCTACCTTAAAGCTAAAGTTTTGTATTTTACGATGCAGTAGCGATAGATTATACAAGCTTACAGTCGTTCCTAGTAATAAGCCGTTAAAAAAAGGTTGATAAGATGTAATGAACATCGCCAAGGTGAGTAGCACTAAGTAATATAGCATCCATTTTTTTTGACGCTTCATCACTTGCTGATAAGACATATCTGACATGACTTTTTTATCCCCCAAATATTTGTAATGGAACGAAAGGCATACTCAATAACCATTTCACACTAAATATGGATCACCAATTACATTTGACATAGACCTGTTTCAAAAGTGATACTTATTCCATACTTATCCAATATTTTCAGGAATCATGGTTAACTAAATGAATAACCCTTCTCTTCATATAAAAGGAATAGCAGCGAAAACATTGTATGAGCGTACTGTCATTCTATAAAAAACAGCTTACAGTAGGGAAGATTGACTGTCAATTCTTCCACAAGTAAAATACAAAAAATAAAATGACTATCTTTCATTATAATAAATTATACACGAGATGTGTAGTAACAATTTTGTGACATTTACTTAATATTTCACTTATTTCATCTTATCAGTTAATTTTGCTAGTCACAATATTTATTTCATCTTATTTATTTTAAAAGTAATCTTAGAAATAAATAAGTACAAAACGAGGTGAACGATAAAGCTATTTTATTCGAAGCAACGTTTCTTCATGGTACATATGATTGTCTTTTGTTGAAATGGTAATTGCTGCAATATAGTTACCTGGTTTAGGTAAGTCTTTTTTAGCAATCCTATCTTCTAACAGCCCATTTGGTTGGTCTTTCTTCTCGATAAATGTTTTTTCAAACACTAATGTATTTGGGTCATATAAGTCAACCTTTACTTCTTTCACATCCTCTGGAAGATAAAGTCGATAAGTATATTCTTTTAAATTAAACGGGTCTACTTCTAATTCTAACCCCATCGCTTTTGGGTATTGAGCTGTTTGGTTAATAAATAGATAAGGTAATTGATAGCTTTCTTTTCCATTGAATAGTTTTAACCACCCTTGGTGTAAACCTTCGGGAAGCCGATTTGGATCGATTGTCAATTCAATCGGAATGAAGCGCTTTTCATTTGGTTTCACTGAAACTTTTTTAGGAAGGAACCAACGTAAGCCAGGTTGTTGTTTAGGAATATCAAAACTAAATTGATTTGTTTGGTTTGATACATTTTCAATTTCTATATGTGCAGTTAAACGTTTTTTTCCATTTTCAATTTTCCCAAACGAGAGCAATGAATCATGTAGAATCGTACGCGTCGTAATTGATTCATTCAATCGAATTCTCCCCATCCCTTGTTCAATTGGATCATACAGCACACCATTGATTTTTAATGGTTTAGCTTGTGTTAATAGTGCACCTTTCAATTGTGCTGGTGTCCAATTCGGATGTGCCTCTTTTAATAACGCTAACGCACCTGCTATGTGGGGAGCAGCCATACTGGTTCCTTGTAAAGATTGATACCCATTATTAGGTATCGTACTTGTTATGTTCTCACCAGGTGCAACAATTTCGGGTTTAATTGACCAATTAGCTGTTACAGGTCCTCTTGAGCTAAAGTCTGTTATTTGGTCTTGCTGTTGTTGATGCATCGTTTGAATCCAATAGCTATCTTTTTGCACTTGTTTTTTTAGCCACTCTCCATCAGCTTTTGAAACTGTTACAGCAGGAATGTTGCTTTCCGCTTGAAGGCTAGCTTGGAAAGGTTCCTCCTCATTATTATAAATGATTACTCCTACAGCACCACCCACTTCTGCTTGTTTAACTTTTTCTGTAAAGGTATGTTCACCGCGCTTAATTAAAACGATTTTTCCTGATATATTCGATAATTTTTTGCCAATACCGCCGTCAACTAGCAGATACTTGCGTTGAAATGTCCACTCGATTGATCCCGCAATAGGCGTTAAAGGAATTTGTTTTTTTTCAAAACGGTCAATGATAGAGGCAGTTTGTACTATCGGCGTGGATGCTCCTACCGCGATCGCTTTCGTCGCTGTAGCTGGTGAACCAACCGTCCAATTGGCAGGACCTGAATTCCCATTTGCTATAACAACCGAAACACCTTCTTCTACTGCCCGATTTACAGCAACACTCGTTGGCCAATCAGGACCATTCACGGTATTACCTAGTGACATATTAATAATGTCCATGCCGTCGTTTACTGCTTTCTCCAATGCCGCAATGACCTGAATCGATGTGCCTGCACCACCCGGTCCAAGTGCTCGATAACCATATAACGAAACATTTGGTGCCATCCCTTTCATTTTACCATTTGCGGCAATAATTCCAGCAACATGGGTACCATGTATGGTAGGTTCTCCTTCTGTTAGTGTAGTTTCCATCGGATCATCATCAAGATCCACTAAATCATACCCGCCTTGATAATTGGATTGTAAATCTGGATGATTGTAGTCGATCCCTGTATCAATAACACCTACCTTCACACCTTTTCCTGTATACGTTCGATCGACTTGAACGGTTTCCTTTTTTAATAAAAAAGGTACACTCTGATTCAATTGTGTTTGATAGGTTTTAACTGGGTAGCTGTTTTTAATAAATGTTTCTTTTGATAATTGTTCGAGTTGATGATCTTTTGCTCGAATTGCAAGTCCTTGAAATAATGTATGAAATACTTCAACAACTTCAATTGTCGGATGATATGTTTCTATGTATTGTTTATGTTGTTGAGGGTCGCCATTGACTTCAATAATTATTTGTGTTTTTTCTATTGGTGACACTGCATCTGAAATAGTTGGTGAGGCTAGAAAAATAATGATTACAAAAAAAGCGAGGGGTATGTAGCGCATTAGCATAATCTCCTTCATTTTCTTACCCATATTCATACTTACGAGAATAAAACTTTTCATGGCATACGTTTTACAATATAGTATGGTAAGTTGATGATGATCTTATGCAACCTATTATGTGATCTTATCTCATTAAAAGAAACCGAATATTATTACACTTTAAATTAAAACCAACGGAACGAAAAAACGAATTAAAAATAAAGCACGTCCTAAAGCAGCTTAACTCCTTTAGGACGCGTACACATAATTATTTAGTTGACTAGTCATTTGACGTAGAACCTTATTAATGTTGAAAATAGGAAATGATGGCGTCTGCAATTCGTCTGCTAGCATGTCCATCCCCATAAGGATTCGATGCTTGTGCCATTAGTTGATATGCGTTATCATCGCTTAATAATTCATCAGCTAGCTTAAAAATATGCTCCTCTTCTGTTCCAGCTAATTTTAATGTGCCTGCTTCAATTCCTTCAGGACGTTCAGTCGTATCACGTAAAACAAGTACAGGGACACCTAAAGAGGGCGCCTCTTCTTGTACACCGCCAGAATCTGTTAAAATTAAATGTGCTCGTGAGGCAAAATTATGAAAATCAACTACGCCAAGCGGATCAATCAATTGAATACGGTCATGATCACCCAATATTGTTTCGGCAGCCTCTTTTACAACTGGATTTAGGTGGACAGGATAAACAACGTGAATATCATCATGCTTGTCAACCAGTCTCCGGATCGCTCGGAACATTTGATTCATATTTTCACCTAGATTTTCACGTCGATGCGCAGTCATAAGCACTAATCTTTTTTGACCTAATGCTGTTAATATGTCATTCGTATATGTTGTGTTAACCGTTGTTTTTAATGCATCAATTGCTGTGTTTCCAGTAACAACAATCGTTTCTTCCCGTTTATCTTCTTGTAGCAAATGCTGTTTTGCTTTCTCTGTTGGTGCGAAATGAAGATCAGCCATCACCCCAGTTAATTGACGATTCATTTCTTCAGGGTATGGAGAATATTTATCCCAAGTACGCAATCCTGCCTCAACATGCCCAACAGCAATTTGATTATAGTATGCTGCAAGTGATGCTGCAAACGTAGTTGTCGTATCGCCGTGTACCAATACGATATCAGGGGCGGTTTCTTTCATCACTGTATCTAAGCCTTCAAGGGCTCGTGTAGTAATTTGCGCCAATGTTTGTTTCTTTTTCATAATATTCAAATCAAAGTCTGGTGTAATATCAAATATATCAAGGACTTGGTCAAGCATTTCTCGATGTTGTGCTGTCACGGTAACAATCGGGTCGAATATTTCTACTCTTTTTTTAAGTTCTAATACGAGTGGCGCCATTTTTATCGCTTCTGGTCTTGTACCGAAAATAGTCATTACTTTTATACGTTCTGACAATTGTTTCATCCCTTTCAATCACCTACTGTTTTATCCTTTAGAAAAAACGCTACAGTAGCTGTAACGTTTTTCTAACGTTATTATTTTGTTCCAAACAAACGATCTCCTGCGTCACCTAAACCAGGAACAATATAACCTTTTTCATTCAATTTTTCATCTAATCCAGCAAGGTAAATATCTACATCTGGATGATTCTTCTTAATCAACTCTACTCCTTCTGGTGCTGCAATCAAGCACATTAATTTGATGTTCGTTGCTCCACGTTTTTTCAATGACGCAATGGCATCATTAGCAGATCCACCAGTTGCGAGCATTGGATCAATAACGATTAATTCACGTTCTTCGATATCAGAAGGAAGTTTAATATAGTATTCTACCGGCTGAAGCGTTTCAGGATCACGATATAAGCCAACATGTCCTACTTTTGCTGCTGGAATTAATCGTAAAATCCCATCAACCATACCTAATCCAGCTCGTAATATTGGTACTAAACCGATTTTTTTACCGCTTAATGTTTTTGTTACCGCGGTTGTAACCGGTGTTTCGATTGTTTTTTCTTCTAATGGTAAATCACGTGTAATTTCAAATGCCATTAAAGCAGAAACTTCATCAACTAGTTCACGAAATTCCTTTGTTCCAGTGTCTTTTTTGCGAATATGTGTTAACTTGTGTTGAATGAGTGGATGATCTAGTACAAATACATTACCCAATTCTGATCACTCCTTTGGTTTTTTTGCATCCTTAAAATTGTACTGAAAATTAGCGGTGGTTTCAAGTAAAGATTTAATAGTATTATCAATTTTATTTGTCTATTGACTATTAGGATTGCTTGATTATTTTTCCATCACTTCTTGAGAGAGCATTATTATCATATTTTACACTGCAATTATCGTATTTTTAGCGAACAGATCGCACAGTCAAACGTCTAGATATTTCATTGGGTATCGCTTGTTACAAATGTATATTCCCCTATGTGTGCTATACCATTCTTTTTCGTTGCAAAAGAATGGGAAATGGGTTAATTTGTTTACTCAACAAAATCCCTTGGCAACTAAAATGACAAGGGATTAATCTATCGTTTATTTAACGTTGATAAAGTGGGAATTTATCTGCCAATACTTTTACACGTGCTTTCACTTCATCTAGTTTCTCTGTATTTTGATGATTTTTTAGTGTAGTAGCAATAATAGATGCTATTTCATCCATTTCTTCTAAACTAAAACCACGTGTAGTTACAGCAGCTGTACCAACACGAACACCGCTAGTGATAAATGGGCTCTCTGGATCAAAAGGAATTGTATTTTTATTTGTTGTGATCCCAACATCATCTAGAGCTTTTTCTGCGTCTTTACCAGTTAAACCAAGTGCACTGACATCAAGCAATAGTAAATGATTATCTGTACCGCCAGATACTAAACGAATGCCTTTTTTATTTAAAGATTCCGCAAAGCGTTTTGCGTTATCAATAATCTGTTGCGCATAATCTTTAAATGAGTTATCTAAAGCTTCTTTAAATGCAACTGCTTTTGCAGCAATTACATGCATCAGTGGCCCTCCTTGAATTCCTGGGAAAACAGACTTATCTATTTGCTTAGCAAATTCTTGTTTACACAAAATCATTCCACCGCGAGGACCACGTAACGTTTTGTGTGTCGTTGTTGTAACAAAATGGGCATGTGGAACTGGATCAGGGTGCAATCCAGCAGCAACTAAGCCAGCAATGTGTGCCATATCTACCATGAAATAAGCATCTACTTCATCTGCAATTTTACGGAAAGCTTCAAAATCAATTGTTCTTGAATAAGCACTTGCTCCTGCTACAATTAATTTAGGCTTTACTTCTTTTGCTTTTGCCAAAACAGCGTCATAATCAATTTGTTCTTTTTCTTTGTCAACACCATATGCTTCAAAATTGTATAAAGTACCACTGAAATTAACTGGGCTACCGTGTGTTAAATGGCCGCCATGACTCAAGTCCATCCCCAACACCGTATCTCCAGGTTCTAGAATAGTGAAGTATACTGCCATATTGGCTTGTGCACCGGAGTGCGGCTGCACATTAACATGCTCAGCACCGAATAATTGTTTTGCTCGATCTCTCGCTAAATTTTCAGCAACATCGACATACTCGCACCCACCATAATAGCGACGACCTGGATAGCCTTCTGCATATTTGTTTGTCAGTACTGAACCTTGTGCTTCCATTACAGCTTCTGATACAAAGTTCTCTGATGCAATAAGCTCAATTTTATCGTGTTGACGATACCTTTCCTGTTCCATTGCATTAAATAATTCTAAATCTGCTTGCTTCACATGCTCCATTTCATTTCCCCCTTAAATAAAAGTAGTTTATATCTTAAATTATCCATAGAGTCAATATGTTTTCCGTAATTCGTAGCTAGTTCGCTTTTTACAGAGTACGGATTCGGGTCCACACAGTTAGACGTTGTCACAAGGCGTGACAGCTTTAGTCTAACATCCATATGAATAATCAAGTTTCTCTATAAAGAATAATAATAGATCATTAGCTATGCTGCTTATCTCATGATACATTGCGCTACTTTTAACCTGAACTTTTACTGATAAATACCCCGTGCTCCCCCGATTAGTTTCGGTCTAGTATAAGCTGCATTGACACGTGCTTGACCTAGTTTTCGTTGATGTAATCGAATAGGAACAGCTACTGGCTTTAAATGCATACCAATCATTGTTTCGCCAATATCTACCCCTGCATGTGCTTGGATATACTCCACTAGTACTGGGGCTTTCATTTGTTGATAAGCAAAAGTAGCCATAGAACCACCTGCTGTTTTAACAGGAATAACATGAACAGTTTCATATCCGTACTTTTCACAAGTTAACCGCTCCATCACTAATGCACGATTTAAATGTTCACAACATTGAAAAGCGAGATGAACGCCTGTCTTTTTTTGTAATGTTTGCATTGCTGAAAAGACAAGTGTAGCTACTTCCTCACTTCCGGCAGTTCCTATCCTTTTGCCGAATACTTCACTCGTGGAACAACCAATAACGAATAACTCCCCTTGACGTAAATAATTGGTTGATAGCCATTCTGAAACAAGCTGTTCAAGTTGTTGGTCTAGTGTCATTGTTCACACTTCCTTATTTTGATTCATAAGCAGACAGCTTCTCAATACGATTAATATGTCTGCCACCTTCAAATTCCCCAGCTAACCATGTCTTAACAATCTCTTTTGCTAAATCAACACCGATAACACGAGCACCCATTACAAGTATGTTAGAATCATTGTGCTCTCTTGTTACACGAGCGGTATACACATCATGAACCAAAGCAGCTCGAATCCCCTTTACTTTGTTAGCTGCGATGGACATTCCGATACCTGTACCACAAATTAAAATTCCTCGATCGTACGTCCCGGTAGCTACCTTCTCTGCTGCAGGTATACCGTAGTCCGGATAATCAACTGACTCCGCACAATCACAACCAATATTGTCGTAAGCTATTCCAAGCGTATCTAACTGACTTGCAACTTCTCGTAATAGCTCGACACCTCCATGGTCTGAAGCTAATACAATTTTCATTTTGAAGCACTCCTTTATAATCGAACCTGTCCTTACTTCTTATTCTACTTGTTTTTTCATTGAAATTATAGAGCGAATTAGATTATTTGTTGTGATCACTTACGCCTCTATTTTTTCTATTAATAAATCAATGTACTTTTCCATTTCTTTCATCGTCTCTTGATAAACCTCAGCATTCCCTCCAAAAGGATCAGCTATATCGTAGTTAGGCATTTCTCTTTCTATACGGTCAATTTCATCTTGTTCCTCGCGTAAAAATGCCCGCATTTGTTGCTCTGTTTGCATTTGATCTTTTTCATAAACAATCGTCGCTCGCTTTTCCTCTAAACGACGATACGCATTTTTTAGCTTTTCCCAAGTAAATTCCCCATCTAATAGAACGTATTCCTTTAAAGTGTAAGTCTTATCGTATACTTGTGAATAATTCGTGAGCAAGGTTTCTTTATGATTCATCGTCATCGTTAAAATTAAATCTGCCCAATCTAGTAATTCAGTAGTAACTGGCTGCGATTGATGTTGACATGTCACACCAATTGAAGATAGCGAAGTTTGTGTCGCCTCTGATGCCGGGGCACCTTCACTCGCAAACACTCCCGCTGATTGCACGTTTACACTTGATTTTTGTTGAAGTAATGCTTGAGCCATTGGACTTCGACATGTATTTCCTGTACAGATAAATAATACATTCATCGGTATTTAATTCCTCCTATTTTTATGTTCCAATTTTTTAAAAAATCATTTTAAGAAGGGGGTTGGCTTACTATGCATGCTGTTTATGTTTTACACTCATTTTCAGTCTTTTGTCTTATGATATAATTAGTATGTTTAAAGTGCAAGCTATAGGTTGCTATCTTCTCATTGTTCTCTAGTAGAAACGATTCCATAAAAAACAAAAAAAAATCAACGACACTTAACGATGATTTCTTGTGTTTCATACCATTTTTTTAAGTTGAGAAGCCTCGCGACATATTTATCCGAAAATAAAGTGAAGACCAAATCCACATAATATCGATCCACCAAGCCACTCACTATAAACCCCTAACAAACCACGTGCTTTTTTACCTAATAGTAAACCGACCCAACTTAAGATCATACTACTCAGTCCAAACAAGATAATCGTTAAAATAATTCTCATACCAGACATTCCTAAACTTAATCCAACTGAAAAACTATCAATACTTACACTAAACGAAAATAGAAATAAACCAATACCAATCGGCTTCATTAATTGTTTTCTTTCTGATTGGAACGTCTGCAGTATCATATGTACTCCTAATCCAAAAAGCAATAGACCAGCAAAAAGAATTGCCACATCTTCTAGTTGAATCGTAATCAATCTACCGACAAGCATTCCTATAAACGGCATGACAACATGAAAAATACCTACTACGATGCCAATAAAAAAAATCCGTTTTAAGCGTAATAGTTGTAATCCCATCCCTAATCCCATTGAAAATGCATCCATGCCTAGTGCAATTCCCATAATAAGTAGTGAAATCGTTTCATTTAGTTCCACCATAGTATTCCCTCCACATATCGGACATGCTAATCTACTATATGTAGAGGGATATATAGATATGCTGATAAATTGTTCTGTTTGATGATTTAAAAACCTTTTTGTTTAGCAATTAATACTATATAAATAAAAAATCAAACGTGATACAGCTTATTGCCTGCATGACGTTTGATTTGTTTGATTATGATTGTTTGATTATTTTTGAGGCGGCTTTTTCCAAACGATTCATTATTGCTTGTCCAATTCCTTCGTTTGGAAAAACCTCACCTAAAATAATATCCGTATCATTTGTTTTGAATGATCGCAGTGAATCATATAATCGGACTGCAATTGTGTCCAAATTTAACTTAGAACCACAAATACTGCTATTAGAAACGTGCAGCTTACTGATCAACTCTTCACTCCCCATAACTCCTACTTTTAAGCCTTGGGTGGACAGTCGGTTAACTTGCTGTTGAAAAAAATCACTCGTACCATCGACTAACCAAAGCGGCATATCTGGTTCATAGTGAGTATACTTCATTCCAGGTGCTTTAGGCTTATCTGTTTGCTGGTCCATCGTCGAATCAACCGTAACAACCCCAGTAACATCTTCTATCTGCTCTCTTGTTATTCCACCAGGTCGTAAAATAATTGGAACATCACTTGTACAATCAACGACTGTAGATTCCACACCTACTTCGGTCGCAGCACTATCTACAATTCCTGCTATTTTTCCATTTAAATCATGAAAGACATGAATCGCACTTGTTGGACTAGGTCTTCCGGAAGTGTTCGCACTTGGTGCCGCAATTGGTAGATTAACCGCTCTTAATAAGGCTCGTGCGATTGGGTGATCTGGAATACGTATCCCTACAGTGTTTAAACCAGCGGTAACATTCATCGCTATAGCCTCACTACTAGGTAAAATAACAGTAATCGGTCCAGGCATAAACGCATGGATTAATTTTTTCGCAATTGGGGTTACTTGTTTCACATAATTAGGTATTTGTTCTGCATCCGCTAGATGAACAATTAATGGATTATCTGCTGGTCGGTCTTTTGCTGCAAAAATTTTTGCAACAGCCACTTCACTTGTTGCATCAGCTCCTAATCCATATACTGTCTCAGTTGGAAAAGCAATTAATTCTTGTTGCTTTAATAAAGTTGCTGCCATTTCAATTGCTTGTTGTCCTTTTTGATCTAGTTCTCTAATTATCCAATACTTTGTCTGTCTTTCCATAAGAATTCCTTTCTATTATCAACAGTTTTGTCCACAGTTAAACAACATTTTATCCACAAGTTATCCACATTCACATAATTTATCGATTAACTTTCTTGCCTGCAACTTAGCTTTTCGTTTCAGTCAGAAAGTTTTATATATATTATTTGGTTTATCAACAAATTGTTAACATGATTTATCCACAGTTGTTGATAACTTTAAGCATGTTCTACATTGACCACCCACCACTTACCTGGACTTTGTTGCTTATCTGGTGTTAATAGCACATGTTCAAACTGTAATTGTTGCACTAACTGATTTAACGGCTCTTGTTCACTATAAATATACATATACTTCAATTGCTTTGTTTTTACTAGTTGAATGCATATTTCAATCATTGCAACAATATACATTGAGGCTAATTTTTCTTTCATATACAGGTGCTTTAATTGAACGCTATCTTCTTTTAGGGGCACAAGCATAAAGAATGCTTGTAATCTATCCTCTTTTATAAAATGGCCATAAGTACGGATTGCTTCTTCTGTTACATTTTCAGGGAATTGATCTTGAAAAAATGTTTCCCATTCAGCTCGCTTGAAAGCACTTGCCTCTATACATTCCATTTTAATCCTCTCCTCATAGAAAATCTAGCTTTCTACTATTTCTATGATAGATTTGCTTTATTATACCTTATCGAAACCATTCTAAGAAAAATAATTTTACTTCGACATCTTTTTCTTTTTCTTTCTCTGTCTCTTTCGGTTCAGCTGTTTCTTTCAATTCATTCGACTCTTCAGCAGATACGGTTGTTCCATTAGAAAAATCGAGGAAGCATAATGGTGGAAATAATACACACCACCAATTGGCACCTTGCCCCTCTCCAAGCGTAATAAGGATTGCTTCATACTCTCCCGCAGGGTATACATATGTTCCATATACTTTAGAAGGGAAATTTACATTTTTATCATAATCAACTTGGTAATCCATTGTTATATTTTCTTGTCTTAATGTCCGTTCAATAATTGTTTCAATTGCAGGTAAACGCTCTTGAATTACCTTCCTAGCACCTTCAATAGAGTTTAAGTTTTTTACCCATTTTGTTATTTCTTGATTGACGTTATCTCTTATTTGTCGTTTGATGGATTGATCTTCTTCTTGATCACTATTTGCTAAAATACGCAAACGGATCGCTTCATCAGGAATGACTTGATATTCACTTGCAGTAGATTCTTGATTTATCCACAACTGGTTAATTAAAATAAACAAACCGATAAATGATGTAACTATAATTATTTTCTTCATTTTTAATCACTCCCACTGTTTACTATAGAAACAGTATGGGCGTACTTAATAACTTTTAAACTAACAATCTAGTATTTTTTTCGCTAATGGTTCTAAATTGTTGCGTACACCATTCGGTCTTTTCCGTTTATATCTTTTTGTATTTCGACGTTACTATTTGGGAATTTTGCTTTAATTACTTTTTTTACTGCTTCACCCTGTTGATAACCTATTTCAAAAGCAAGTAATCCACATGTGGATAACATTTGCTCTGCTTGTGCTATAATTTGTTGATAAGCATATAAGCCGTTATCATCTGCAAATAATGCTAAGGAGGGATCAAAGTTTATTACTGTGTCTGATAATGTATCACTATCTTCCCATGGAATGTACGGTGGGTTAGAAATAATGACATCACACTGCTTGTTTTTAGAAATCAAAGATTCTAAAAAGTCACTTTGCACGAAAGATACATCGGCTCCATGATCTGTTGCATTTACTTGAGCTACTGCTAATGCTTCCTTAGAGATATCAAGTGCATACACTTCTAATGACGGATCTTCTAATTTTAAAGTGATTGCAATAATCCCACTGCCTGTACCAACATCAACTACCCGAAGTGGACGTTTCATTTGTTTCAATTTTCCCAGTGCACCTACAATAAGTTCTTCCGTTTCTGGTCTTGGTATAAGTACATCTTTATTTACAGTAAATTTCCGACCAAAAAAAGATTCGTATCCAATCAAATGTTGCACAGGCACCCCTGTTTTCACATGCTTTACAAGATCACACTGGTATTTTTCGTATGCTTGAACTGGTATTTCCTCACGTAAATGCATAAGTAATTGAGCTTTATCTAGCTGCAAATGATGCATTAATAACATTTCTGCTATACGTGGTTCTCTATGATTCTGTTCTAAAAAAAGAGAAGCCCGACGAAGGACTTCTTGTAAGTTAGGCTGTGTCATGTTATTCACCGATTTGATCCATTTTATTCGTTTGTTCTTCCATTAGAAGTGCATCAATCACTTCAGTCAGTTTTCCTTCTAGAATTTGATCTAATTTTTGAATCGTTAATCCTATGCGATGGTCTGTTACACGATTCTGAGGGAAATTATACGTTCTAATTCGTTCAGAACGGTCTCCAGAACCTACTGCTGATTTTCTTGTTTCATCATATTCTGCCTGTGCTTCTTGTTGGAATTTATCATAAATTCTAGCACGTAAAATTTTCATCGCTTTTTCTTTGTTTTTAATTTGGGATTTTTCATCTTGCATGGATACGACAATACCAGTTGGTTCATGCGTTAAACGAACTGCTGACATCGTTGTATTTACACTCTGTCCACCAGGTCCACTTGAAGCAAAAGTGTCTACACGAATATCTTTTTCATGAATGTCGACTTCAACTTCTTCTGTTTCTGGTAAAGCAACAACGGTCGCTGTAGATGTATGAATTCGTCCGCCAGATTCTGTTTCCGGAACACGTTGTACACGGTGGGCACCATTTTCATATTTTAATTTTGAATATGCACCTTTTCCATTAATCATAAAAATAATTTCCTTATAACCGCCCACACCAGTAGAGTTAGACTCCATCACATCCATTTTCCAACCTTGTGCCTCAGCAAAACGGGCATACATTCGAAAAAGATCGCCAGCAAATAGTGCAGCCTCGTCTCCACCCGCTGCCCCACGGATCTCCATAATAACGTTTTTATCATCATTTGGGTCTTTAGGTAACAAGAGTAGTTTTAATTGTTCTTCTAGTGCTGGAAGTTGTGGTTCTAATTCACTGATTTCCATTTTGACCATCTCTTCCATGTCATCATCTAGTTTATCTTCTAACATTTGTTTCGCATCATCTAACTGACCAGATATATCTTTGTATTCACGATACACTTGAATAATATCTGTTAAATCTGCTTGCTCTTTAGAATACTCTCTTAATTTCTTTGTATCACTAATTACTTCAGGATCACTTAACAATTCATTTAATTTATCATAACGAGCTTCTAGTGATTGCAATTTATCAAGCACGTTTCTCACCTCTTTTTCTTTTACACGCACAATTCATCTTATTATTATACAATATTTTTTATTATAATATAGTAAAAATAGTCCGTCAAAATCAGCTAACAAAAATGAATCAGTTTGGTATAGTTCGTTTTCCCACAATTCTATTTGCTTCAGTTGCTTCGACTACTTTGATGTGTTTGTCGTCGTGTTTTTACGTATCATCGGTCTCGGTTTGTTTGGAACTTCATGGTGGTGGCGGCATCTCGGCTCATAAGATTCTGAAGCACCTACTAAAATAATCGGATCATTATATGATGCTGGTTTGCCATCAATTAAACGTTGTGTTCGACTTGCAGGAGAAGCACAAATTGGACAGATCGCATTTAGCTTTGAGATCGATTCACTTAACGCCATCAATTTTGGCATTGGTCCAAAAGGTTCTCCTCGAAAATCAGTATCAAGACCAGCTACTATGACACGGTGTCCGTGATTAGCAAGCTCATCTACAATTTCTGTAATTTCATCACCAAAAAACTGTACTTCATCTATTCCTACTACATCAATATCGTCATCCATTTGTTCAATAATGTCGTTTGCACACGTCACAGGTCTAGCTAAAATAGAGTTTCCGTTATGTGATACAACAGATTCTTCCGCATATCGATTGTCAATTGCTGGTTTAAATACTCGAACAGTTAAGTTACCATAAGTTGCTCTTCTAACTCGGCGAATTAATTCCTCTGATTTCCCCGAAAACATACTCCCACAAATAAGTTCTACCCAGCCACTCTGCTTCATTACATACACCGTATGGCCTCCCCCTTCTTATGTAAAACAATGCGCATCATTGTTAAATATTCTTTAAATAGTTGCCACTTTTTATTATATATGATTTCCTATTTTTTAATATAGGATACAAAAAAAATCTATCGCAAAAAAGAAAAAACAGGCTACAAACATACGCCTGTTTTCTCCACTTGTCTAAGGTTAAGAGGAGCCATTTCTGAAATAGAAATGGCTCTCTACATTAACTAATTTAATACTTAGCTAAGGTTATATTTTTTCTTAAAGCGATCTACACGGCCACCAGCTCTGTCAGCTTTTTGTTTACCAGTATAGAACGGGTGAGAGTCTGAACTAATTTCTACGCGGATTAGTGGGTAAGTATTGCCATCTTCCCATTCAATTGTTTCATCAGAAGACTTTGTTGATCCGGTTAGAAACTTGTAATCAGAACTTGTGTCAAGAAATACAACTTTTCTGTATTCTGGGTGAATTCCTTGTTTCATGTCTTTCCACTCCTTTTGCCCTGAATCCTTAGGAAACAGAGTTATTCACGACATTACACTTTTGTGCAATACGTATCAATATATGTCACACAGAAAGATTATAACAGTGTGCTCTACTGTTTGCAAGAGCTAGTTTATCTTTCTATACTTGATTCAATTTTTAAAAACAGTTCCATACCACTATGACTTTCTTGTTGTTCCCTTACGTTTCATTTCGTCTTTTAATTGCTGGAAAAACTCTTCATTATTTTTCGTATGCTTTAATTTTCGTAAGAAACGATCCAAGAAATCTGGTGAATCTTGCATCGACTTACGAACTGCCCATATTACGTCTAATTGTGATTTAGGTAATAGTAATTCTTCTTTTCTTGTACTTGAACGTAAAATGTCGATTGCAGGAAAGATTCTTCTTTGCGCAAGGGAACGGTCTAAATGGAGTTCCATGTTACCTGTTCCTTTAAACTCTTCATAAATGACATCATCCATACGCGAACCTGTTTCTACTAGTGCAGTAGCTAAAATCGTAAAACTACCACCCTCTTCAATATTCCTAGCAGCTCCGAAAAAACGTTTCGGACGATGAAATGCAGCAGGATCAATACCACCAGATAGTGTTCGTCCACTTGGTGGAATAACCAAGTTATAAGCACGTGCCAATCGTGTAATACTATCCATTAACACAACAACATCTTTCTTATGCTCAACTAGGCGCATCGCACGTTCTAAAACAAGTTCAGACACTTTAATATGGTTTTCAGGGACTTCATCAAATGTGGAGCTAACAACGTCTACATCAGGATGCACAGAACGCTCAATATCAGTTACTTCCTCTGGTCGTTCATCCACTAATAGAATAATTAATTTTACATCTGGATGGTTTTCTGTAATACTATTTGCAATTTGTGTTAGTAACATCGTTTTACCAGCTTTTGGTGGCGCTACAATAAGTCCGCGTTGTCCATAACCAACTGGGGTAATCAGATCCATAATTCGTGTTGAAATATTTTTTGTTTTCGTCTCTAAATGCATTAAGCGATTAGGATATAATGGGGTTAAAGCAGGAAAATGCACACGTTCTTTTGCCATTTCTGGATTTTCTCCATTTACTGCATCTACATGCAACAAACCATAGTATCGTTCATTTTCTTTCGGAGGACGAACTTTTCCAGAAACTTTATCTCCATTACGGAGATCAAAACGACGTATTTGAGAAGCGGAAATATAAATATCCTCTGCACTTGGAGAGTAATTGATTGGTCGTAAAAAGCCAAACCCTTCGGATGGAATAATTTCCAAAATACCATCCATAAATAAATAGCCACTTTTTTCTGCTTGCGCTTTTAAAATCGCAAAAATTAATTCCCTTTTTGTTAATTTTGCATAGTAGGATACTTTAAATTCTCTTGCTTTAGCATAAAGCTCCTTTAATGTCATTGTCTCTAGTTGAGAAATAGTTACTTCTGCCACACGATCACCACACCTATTATTATTTTACGACGAGCATTGCTGCATTGATTAACATCACATGCATTGCTTTCTTGTCTTATTTATTATTATTGAACTTTAATTATCAAACATTTCTATTGGATACTTCCTGATTTTGAAGTTTTGCTTTGTCAGTGTTATATCGTTATCTAAGAAGATGTGCTCAGACACATGACTTATTTCTACCAGGAAGTGATGTGAAGGAAAATATTTATAATAGAATAGAAGTTTTGAATACTTTTTAACAAGCATTCCCTTACCTTTTATTATTAAACCCTCTTTATCGTACCGTGTTCTTGTATTTTATTCAACTATATTTTTAAAATTTATCATAGTTACTAACAAAAAAATAGAAGTTGCCGTAGCAGACAACTCCTATTTTTTTAAAAATGTGTCAATGATTATTAAGAGTTCTGAAATTGTTCCATTTCACTTGTAGTCATTTCTTCTCTCCAAATAACGGCACCAAGGTTAGATAGTTTTTGTGTAAATTCCTCATAACCACGATCGATATGTTCTAACCCTGTGATTTCTGTTACCCCTTCAGCAAGTAATCCAGCAACAATAAGCGCAGCACCTGCACGCAAATCACTTGCTTTCACTTTTGCACCTTCCAATTGGACAGGACCAGTAATAATCGCCGAACTTCCCTCTACTTTAATTTGGGCATTCATCCTTCTTAATTCATCGATATGTTTAAATCGAGCTTGATAAATCGTATCTGTTACTACTGATGTTCCCGTTGCTTTTGTTAATAGTGAAGTCAAAGGCTGTTGTAAATCAGTCGGAAAACCTGGATGTACCAAAGTTTTAATATCTACTGATTGCAAGTTTTCACTCCGCATAATTAACAACTGCTCTTCCCCTTCTTCCATTTGCACTCCCATTTCACGGAGTTTAGCTAACAATGGTTCTAAATGTTGTGGGATGACATTGTCGATTAGAACTTTTTCACCCTGTGCAGCAGCCATTATCGCATAAGTACCGGCTTCAATTCGATCTGGAATAATAGTGTGCATACATCCTGTCAGTTCATTTACACCTTCAATTCGAATCACATCGGTACCAGCACCTTTTATTTTGGCACCCATACTTGTTAGTAATGTGGCAACATCTATAATTTCAGGCTCACGAGCAGCATTCTCTATAATTGTTTTTCCTTTTGCCTTAACTGCAGCTAACATGATATTAATCGTTGCACCTACACTTACGACATCCAGATAAATACGCGCTCCTTTTAATTCGTTCGCACGTAAATATATAGCACCTTGCTCATTGGTTACTTTCGCACCTAATGCCTCAAAACCTTTTATATGTTGATCAATTGGACGTGGCCCAATGTGGCAACCACCAGGCAATCCGATTACCGCCTGCTTAAAACGCCCTAACATCGCACCCATGAAATAATACGAGGCGCGTAATTTTTTTACTTTTCCGTTTGGTAATGGCATAGCAGTCATATGTGTCGGGTCAATATGTATTGTTTGTCCACTCCACGAAACCGCCCCACCTATTTCTTCCAACAACTCACCTAATACTCCGACATCCGAAATTTTAGGTAACCCTTCTATAATCACTTTAGAATCAGCTAGAATAGCCGCAGGTAACAAGGCGACTGCACTATTTTTTGCACCACTAACACGAACCTTCCCATTTAATGGAACACCGCCCTGCACAAATAGCTTTTGCATATAAAATTCCTCACTTTATTTATTGGTTAAATCTTAATAAAAAATTGGTTTGACAATCATGATTAGTTTGCACATTTTTACCAAAAACATGCACGCTTAAATGCGTTAGTTTTATTATACAAACTTTTAGTGCTAGAATCTACCTCAAATCTTAAAATGAGACAAGGGACAGGCTTCGAATCACATTTATAGGACACAATACCCGTCTTCCCTTATGCTTTTTTTAAAAAAGCATAAACACTTGTTAACAATGTACAAACTGGGCTAGATTGAACCACATAAGATAATGAAAACACAACACAAAAATTAATTTACTGATGATACGCTGGTGGGAAAAGGTTCAGTCATTGATGGGGATTTATGCTGACACAGTTAATTTTAACCTTTATCTATACGCTGAATACTTTTTGCATAATATATATTGAGCAAAGAAAAAGGGTTGTACAATAAATGACGTTGGTGAGTAAAAAAACTCACGAACGTCATTTTTAAATTCATGTTCTAAGTGATGATA
>NZ_JBISEP010000020.1:0-54630 GCF_044383835.1 Paraliobacillus sp. JSM ZJ581 | reverse complement strand
AGCTACTTTAGGACGCGAACATAAAATAATTCAGTTGACTATTCTGACTCACCAACGTGATTTGACGTAGAACCACATTTCCAACACATAGTTGGAGAGTGCAATTTTTTTATTAATATAGAAACAATTGAAGCAAGCAAAAAAGGATACCTTCTGATAAAATTAAAGTGACGAAACAATAACTATCGGAGGCATCTTATGTTTAAAGATTATAACATGAATCAAGTCGTTTTGCCGTTAAATTTAGAAGTGAAATTGCAAGAAAATGATATTGCCTATACCATCCATGACTTAGTAGAACAGATACCAGATAAAGCATTTTCTGTTTTCTTACATGAAACAGGTTGCCATGCTTATCATCTACGCATGATGTGGTTAGCACAAGGTTATGAGCCAAGCTATCGTACGATTAACCGCTTTCGAGTCAATCAAGAAGTACAAGAATTGTTACGCCAATGTTTTGTACAATTTCGATGCCAATTGGTGAAAGAAGAGCTAATTGATCAAGAAGCAATTTTTATTGATGGTACTAAGATTGAGACAAATGCCAATAAGTTTACGTTTGTTTGGCGAAAAGCGATTGAAAAATATAGTGCCAAGTTGGTGGAGAAATCGAATCAAATGTACGATGAATTGTTGGTAAAAGAAATTATCCCAGAAATAGAACGTGAAAGTATGGAAGAACTCTCCACCAAAGATTTAGAAAGCGTAGTAGAAAAACTAGAAAAGACGGTTGGAGCATACGATAAAAAAATCGAAGAAAGTGAAAATGTAAGTGAATGGAAACAACTTCGTTCGGAACGCAAAGCCCCAAAACAATATCGCAAACAGTTTGAGGATTATGTAGCACGCAAACAAAAGTCCGAAAAAGATATGGCTATATTCGAAGAACGCAACAGTTATTCCAAGACTGATCATGATGCCACCTTTATGCGAATGAAAGACGATTATATGAAGAATGGGCAATTGAAAGATGGTTACAATGTGCAAATTGTGACGGAAGGGCAATATACACTCGCTTATGATGTATTTCTCAACCCAACCGATGTACGTACATTCACTCCTTTTCTAGATAAAATAGAAGAAAGATTCTTTAAGCTGCCTAAATATATCGTAGCCGACGCAGGCTATACAAAACTTCTCCGCTTGGGTCTTCTTGGATCTTTTCCCCCTCTTTTTTGAACACACACTATTATGCGTAATTTTCGTTACGTTACATCGTTTTTCAATTTTCTCCACCTTTACTCTATAAACATATGACTTGTATGGAGCAGTAACTTATTTTTTCACCCGTATATGATATACTAAATAGGTATATACTATGCGTTTATATCCATATCAGTTCGTTTTTGAGTAAGTATCCATCAACTACATACACAGTTAGTAACGTATATCTACTATGTAACGATGGAAATAAAATAATGAATAGGAGTGGTCAGTTACAGTGTTTAAAGATAATCGCTTTAAAGATTTAACAATGGGCGATTTAAGAAAAGATCTTATTGCAGGGATTACTGTTGGTGTCGTTGCGATCCCTCTTGGAATGGCATTTGCTATTGCCTCTGGAGTTAAGCCTGAATACGGGCTTTATACGACAATTATTGCTGGATTATTAGTTGCCTTATTCGGAGGATCCAGATTTCAAATCGCTGGACCAACTGGAGCATTTATTCCTATCTTACTTGCAATCGTATTACAGTATGGTTATGAAGATCTACTCATTGCAGGATTATTAGCAGGGATCATGCTTGTGATTATGGGGATTTTTAAAGTAGGTAATTCAATTAAATTTATTCCTAGATCGGTAACCATTGGATTCACTTCGGGAATTGCTATTATTATTTTTTCAGGACAATTTGAGAACTTCTTAGGCTTAGACGGAATTGAGAAAAAAGAATACTTTCATGAAAATATGCTGCAAATTATTCGAAATATCTCTACGATTAATATCTATAGTATTCTAGTTGCCTTACTCGGCTTGTTAATCATTATTTTTCTGCCAAAAGTCTTTCCTCATGTGCCCGTTTTACTTGTAGCACTTATCATTCCTACCATCCTAGCGATTTTAATGTTTCCAGGAAAGGTTGCAACAATAGGTAGTGAGTTTGGAGGAATTTCACAATCATTCCCAGAATTTACGATGCCGAAAATTAGTATGGATAAAATAGTGTATCTTTGGCAACCTGCCTTTGTTATTGCAATGCTTGGGGGAATTGAGTCATTATTGTCAGCCGTAGTTTCAGATGGAATGACAGGAAAGAAACATGATTCAAATCGAGAATTGATCGGACAAGGAATTGCTAATATTGTCACACCGTTATTTGGTGGTATACCTGCCACTGGAGCAATTGCCAGAACAGCAACAAATATAAGAGCTGGTGGAGTAAGTCCTTTTTCAGGGATTTTCCAAAGTGTATTTGTCCTGTTAACATTATTGCTCATTGCTCCATATGCGTCCCATGTACCACTTGCAAGCATGGCACCGATTTTAATGGTTGTTGCATTCAATATGAGTGAATATAAATCATTCTGGCATATTTTAAAGCTTAAATCTGGTGACTCGCTTGTACTCGTCACGACTTTTCTGTTAACGGTGTTTGTTAACTTAACGATTGCTGTACCAATTGGGCTAGCACTTGCAATGATATCATTTATTAAAAGAATGAGTGAAGTGTTAAAAGTACAAAAAATTCTTCCAAATACAAGTTTTCTTGATTTAGAAGACGGAAATGAAGATTATCGTTGTCCACAAATAGCGAGCTTCACCATTCACGGTCCGTTGTTCTTCGGAGCGGCTGATAAATTTGAAACGATTATTACTCAATCGATCAATGAGCGACCATCAGTCTTGATCCTAAAAATGCGACATGTTTCAATTATTGATGTAACAGGAGAAGCAAACCTTTCATCGCTTATTTTAGATTTTCAAAGAATGGGTGGTACAGTATTAATCTCAGAAATTGAAGATAATCCGTTTGAAATGTTAGAAATGAGTGGGCTATCTGTAGTAATTGGACAAGAACACTTTTTCAAAACAACGACTGAAGCAATTAATTATGCCTTAACATTAATTAATCCTGAAAATTGCCCAGTTTGTGCAAAGAATGGGTATGACAAATGTCAAACTTTTATTCAATTAGAAGAAAAATCTTAAAGGCCTCTTAACAATGAGGAAACTACAACATAGTGACTCTATGTTATATGATGTTAAGAGTTACTAGATATAGAGTAAGTAATTATAATGACGCTGGAACTTTAATCAGGACTTACTATAAAAACTAATAGAAGAATCATAACTTCAACAAGCAGTTATGATTCTTCTATTTTAACACATTAGTACAGCGCTTTCCTATCCTCTAGTTTTCATTCATATTTAGCTACAATTTTTTTAGTCATTTCTAACAATGTTCTCACATCTTCAGCTTTTGTTTTCCCAGTCTTCTTGTCAATAATAGAAGAATATACATGTGGAATAACTAATGGAACGTTTGATTCTAAGACAATTTCTAAAATAGTTTCAAAGTTTTCTAAGTCAATGCCTCCAGTAGGTTCAAGCGGAAAGCCTTCTTCTCCACAGGCTCTGGCAACAGTCCGGAATTCTTCTTCATGAGCTAACCCTTTCATAGGAAAGTATTTCAAAGAATTAGCCCCCATGTCTTTAACTAAAGCAATTGCCGCTTTTACAGGAACGATCGCAAGTTCTTCCTGTTCCGCACTAATTGGACCAGTGGAGATGTTTACATAACCTTGTTTACCTGCCGGTGATACAAGAGCATTGATCCAAGTATCTTTTTTGCCAAGGTTCACGCGTGTTGCCGCTACGGATGGAAAAATTTGATTAATATGCGCACCATCATAATGCTTTGCAATTTCTACCACAGCTTTCGCTTGGCGATTATCTCCTCCACCAAGCCCTAGAGAAACCGCATCGTCAATCTCTCGGCCATATTCCTTCATCGCAATAACTGCCTCTTCAACTGTCGGGTAATCTTTAGATAATACACCTACGACAACATTACCTTCTGCTGCATCAAACACTTCCTTCGCATTTTCCACACTATTTGCTAGAACATTAAGACAAACCCTATTTTTATAAAAATGTTTTTTTATTGCTGACATTTCAATTTCCTCCTAAAATAGATTTCAAACGAGTCAAAATGAAATCTATATCGTCACCTTGAAGCGGTCGTGGATCAATATCAAAAAATCCTTGACTTACCCCATAATCACGTGTGTAAATAGCAACATTACCTGTTTTTAAATATCCCACTACCGCTTTTGCACTAATACCAGTGATAGTAGCATCTATATGAACACGTGCCCTGTAAATAGAACGACCAGCTTCATCTTGAACAATTTCAATTTTTACTCCCTCCAGTTCATTTAAAGGAAGTAATACATTTAAACATGCTTTTTCTTGGTCACTTGTATCTTCTTTTTCAAAATACTCATCAAGTGCTTGTAATAAACCAAACACTGTTTCTTTACCGACCTTCATACTTCGTCCTATAAAGTTAAACTGTGATTTCACCATGCCAATATAATTACTTTTACCTGCAACAATACCTGACGTAGGTCCTTCAATTGCTTTCGAACCACTATAAATGACTAAATCAGAAATAGCAGGATATTTTTTCAAATCTTCTTCCGCAGCTGCATCTACAATAAGTGGAATACCGTAGGATGATGCAACCTCCCATGCTTCTTCAACTGAAATTATATTTTTTTGTACAGCATGATGCGATTTTACATATAAAATTGCTGCTGTGTTTTCATTTATTGCTTCTGCTATATCCTCTGCTTTTCCTTCATTTGCATATCCGACTTCAACCAATTCCCCACCACCAAGGTAAACCATTGTTTCAATCGGCGCACCATATTGAACGTTATGTCCTTTGAATAGAATTATTTGATTTTTAGCAATGTCTACTTGATGTAGTTTTTCACTTTTTCTTATATTGCCTTCCGTGATGATCCCAGAAATCGATAGAGCAATACCACTTGATGCAGCGTTCACCACAACCGCAGATTCAGATCCCAGCTTTTTTGCAACATAAGCTCCGGCTTTATCAACTAGATCACTCATTTCTATATATTGCTGCCCACCTATTTTCATTGCTTTCATAACTGTATCCGTTTGTGTTGATACACCTAAGATACTCATTCTACCACTTGTATTAATAACTCTTTTTAGACCATATTTCTTATTTAAATCACTTTCCACCTGTAATCAACCCTTCATTGAATTATTAACATACAAGAAACCGATAGAAGTAACTGAATTAATTCGTACATTAAGATGGAGAAAATACGCTATACAAGAGCAATGCACTCACTTACATCAGACAAGATTAAATATGAATGAGGTAATGTCTCCATCTCATTTTATTATAATGTTGCTGAAGCTTCGTACAAAGCCTCAGCAATTCGTTCATTAAAAGAGAAGGAACTAGTGTGATCATTTTTCACTTGCATCTATCACTATATTAATTTCATTTGTTTCATAAATTGATCTCATTATACTATCTTATTATAATGGGAAGAATGCCCCAAGTGCTATGGCACCTAGAATTGCTCCACCTGCTACAGGTTTGCCCCAAAGATAGAATAAAGCACCACCAATTATAGAGCCTATACCTATTGGGATAGAAGCGGTTGCTGCAGAGATTATGATTAGCGGTCCAAGGAAACGTCCGGCAGAATTACCAGCACCCATCATAATATCGCTACCAAAGGTTGAGTTAGCTTGGCCAACTGTGAATTTTTTAATTCCGATAACGATAGCACCTATCAGTAAACCAATTAATAGACCTACAATTAACGATAAAATAAAATTTTCAATAGGAGCAACAATGCCGGCACCAAGTAATAATGCAGGAATTCCAATTCCAACACCTGTCATTATTGAACCACCGATATCAAGTACCCCAACAAGTCCGCCTTCTAAAATACGAGCAAACAAGAAGCTTGCACCAAATGCAGCAGCTGCTCCATAACCAGATCCCTGGAGACCAGCCTCTAGTAAAGCAACGATCGCTACTTCATTGAATGCCCCAACTTTATATACATAGTACATATGGGTTCCAGCGAAAACTCCAGCTGATAAAAGTGCTACAAAAATAGGAAATGACCAATCAGCATACCAAAAATTCTTTTTATACATTTCATCCGTTATTGCATTATTTGACATTGAACTTCCTCCTTAATTAGGGTTAATTAGGTTATGAAGTGACTCTAACCATCCTGGTACTGATAAATTCAGACTTTCAAATAATTCGATATCCATTCCTCTGAAGAATGCGCTTAAAGTAAATAGAATAATGATAGAGACCATTAATATTTTTGTAACTTTATTCCAACCACTATCATCTACACCTTTACCAATTAAAATTCCTAGAACAACTCCGGGCACAGCATTCCCCATAATAATGTGGGCTAGTCCACCGAAAATTGTTCCCCAAAACCCTGAGCGTTTTCCCGCATCAAGCGCGGCTAACCAAAAGATAACCGGCATCGCTAAATTAATTAACCAATCGGCAGCAGGTGCTAAAACTTCCAATGCGACATCACGCAGTCCACTAGGAATGGAAGCCGTAGTTACGCTTAAGAATGCTACAGTAACTGCACCAATAATCGCACCTGCAAAAGCCATCTTTCTTGGATCATGCATCGTATTCTCCACTTTTTTACCTTTACCTAATAAAGCGGCAGCCGACCAGTTTGGAATAATACGGTGTGCCACATCTTGTGTATATGCTCCTGCTCCAACTACTGATGCCCAAGCGTTGAAGAAAAAACCTAGACCAAAAGAGAAATGCGAAGCGCGATCCCCCATACATGCATTCATTTCGCCAAGTGTACGAAACGCACCAAGTGATTGTGCTTTCGGTGCGTGAAACATTCTTGCAGCCCCTGCCCCTAATGGAAAACCAATAGCGGAACCAATGATTAATGATTTAATTAAAATGATTACTATTTCACCCATTATTTTTCCTCCTTATTAAGGATATTATTTCTTTTTCGTCCAGTTCATTTGATTAACATCTAATGTTTTTAAACTTACATGAACATTTAACGTAACAACACATTTCATCTTTTTTCTCGGCAAAAAGAAGAACATAAATCTCTCTGTATACTCTTCAACACTTGTTTCGACCACTTCGATTTCCACAGGTTCTGCTTTAATAATTAGTTGATCTAAATCTGCAAATAGCTTCTTTTGAATGGTACTCAAAGCCTGAGAAACTGCCTCTTCTTTTGTATTGCCTTTACCTGATACAGTTACTATCGTTTCTTTAGTTTCCATCATGAATCATTACTCTCCATACTGTTGTTTATAAGCTTCAACAATTCGCTTACCTAACTCTTCAACATCATTAAAACCGAATCCAAGGACTTTATATCCCTCTCGAATAGCAGTGACCCCCTCATCAATTGACCGCATGCCATGTTTCGCTTTATATCCGTATTTTGTTTGTGCAGTAATCGCACCGGCACCACCACTGCCACAAAATGATATACCAATATCTGCATTCACCTTGTTCATTTCATCACCGAGCTTCATATCCGCTCCAATACCTGGCACAACAATTCCCTCTCCTCCTGCAGCAACCACTCCGCGAGCAACATTTTGACCTTTACCTAACCTGTCTGCAATAACAACTTTTACCATAAAAATCTCTCCTTCAATTAATTTAATTTAACTACCTCAAAATGAACTGCTAATAAATAAGACTCCTCGTCTGAGATGTTTTTTAATTGATCAACAATACGCTTAGCTATTTTGATAGAGTCACTTGCAATCTCACTAAAAATTTGTTTATCTTCAATAGTTATCTGTTTATGAACATTATCTCGTTTGATCATCTCTGTTAAATGATTTAGTAATGCTTTCTTTTGATACAATTCAATCGTGTATCCCTTTTCTTTTATATAGTTTAAGGATTCTATGAAAAGTTTCTCACACAATTCCGGTCTACCACTGTCCTGATAATACTGATCCATATCTAGATATTCCATAATTTACTCCCTGTTAAATACTAATTTTCCATTTTTCCATGTTGCATAAGGTACTAAATGCTCAGTTACCGTCATTACTTCACCGTGTGAATCGTATAAATCCACAGGGTCATGATCTATTTCAAAAATTGTAATATCCGCATTGCTCCCTCGTTTCAATGAGCCATGATGTGCTAATGATAGAATTGTAGCCGGGAAAATTGTTACTGATTCTACTAATTGCTCTAAACTATAGCCAATGGCTAATAGTTTACTCATCGTATCCATTAAGCTACCTACCGGCTTTTCAAAATTTTCATCATATACATCTGTGCTAATCGTGAATGGATACTCATATTTTTCTTTAAACCTTTTAATCGTTTCATAAGAAAAACTTGCTGTCCCATGACCAACATCTAATTTCACACCACGTGCTAATGCATCACTTGCCTCTTTGATTAAATTACCTTCTTCATCTAAAATCCCACCCTTTTTCCCATGAAAAGCGTGAGTAACGATATCCCCATGCTTCAATAATGGAAGAATTTCCGTTAGAGGAGGTGGAGGTGATCCAATATGAACCATAATCGGTACATCAGTTTGATCTGCCAGTTTGCGTGCATATTCTAAAGGCTTAATCCCTTGATCCCCTACAATTGATTGACTCATTCTTGCCTTCAAGCCGACAATCGATTGTTCATTTTTATAAATTTCTTCCCATACTTCAGTTTCCATCAACTTATCTAGTGTATTTAACTCCTTTAACCCTCCAACAAGACCAGAGCTAGAAACATTTAAAAAAGTCAGTACCTCCGTAACACTGTTACGAATAATATCTTCCTTGAACTTAACAAAATCGTTCGATCCCGTACTTCCAGCATCAACAATCGTAGTAACTCCTTGCTCAATCCCAACCTTATCAGCATTTATTCCAATCTTCGCGTGGTTTTCAAAAACATGAACATGCAAGTCAATGAAACCGGGAGCAACATACTTTCCTGCCATATCCCATTGTGATACAACATCATTCGGACCAATGTCTTGTTTCGAAATAATCTTTCCATCTTGAATATAGACAGTATCACTTTTAAATACTTTCTTATTCACATCAAAGACTTGGCCATTCATTATTGCTATAACTTCACTCATCTTTACTTTTCTCCTTTTTCGATATAGAATAGGATTGCTTTTTTTTCATCTGGACTCGCATTAATATTATACTTACAAAATAATTCATCTATCTTATGGTAATCATCTGTTCTACTAAATGATGTATTCACAAGATAATCATATTCCATGCCGAAACGTAAACGGTGTACCATAAAAAAGATGTGCATTAAAAATGCATCTTCCATTCTTTCTTTAATTCTTCCTTTAAATGCTTCTTTTAGTGAAACGTATAATTCCATCGATTTAATAATGATATCTCTAGATATCACTTCCGGATCATTCGATTCTTCTGAACTAGGAGCTGCGCTATAAACTGGTATATATTCGCCACCCGATAATTTAAACACTTGTTTCTTTACTTCTTCAATATTCTTTTGTGTTGGAACGGATTCAACCCAAACAGTCGGTATATCGATATGAATTGGAAAAACGCTTATGACTAAGTCAAACTTTTGCTTATGAATAACTTCTTCAACCTCATCCATCCCACAATACTGCACAACTCTTACTTGAGGAATCTCCTTTTCGAGACGATTCTTGACGACTCTTGCCACACCTCGTCCGCTAGCACAAACATAGAGCGCTTTCAAAAGTTTCGAATAAGAAAATGTCGTTTCTAATGACACGAGAAAGTGAAGTGCAATAAATGAACTAATCATTTCACTGGGTACGTTTTGCCTTCCAAATAAATACTTCTCACAAGCATTCCTTACATATTGAACTAACAACGGATGATCAGCCTTTAAAGATTCCATAAATGGATTTTTTTCTAATAACACTGCATGTTCTTCAGTAAAACGGCTGGATAGATGTACAAGTAAATTACTATGTAACTTACTATCTTCATAAAACGGTATAGATAGATTCTCGCTAACATAGCTAATAATATTATTGGTTAATTCGATAACACTGTCCACTTCATTGTTATGAAGTGCATTACGATATATATAATGGAATTCTGATGTATCGACCTCACAGCCAGCAGTTTGAAAAACATTTTCGGTAACGTTATATGCATAAGACGAAAACTTTGTACAAGAAAGGTCCATATAGCCGTTCCATTTTTGCCCCTTATTTTGTATTCGATTTCCTTTTCGTATCCTAGATAAAGCAATAAATAAGCGAATAAATAACGTTAAATATTCAATCGTTGTTGGTTTGTACCCAATATTATTGTCGTCATATCTGCTGAGTTCCTCACTGACCAACTCTACTGTATAGCTCATGTCATTTGACAATTCTAATAAATCACTTTTGAGATGCTTATAACTATCCTTTTTTCTTTGCTCATCGATCATGATCGTACGAGTCAATAAAGATTCTGTATATTGACGGATATCTACTTCACTACCAATCATGGCATACCCTTTTCTTGGATATCTTGATAAATGCAAGTCATTCTCATCGAGTAATTTATCGACTCTCTTTATATCTTTGTAAACTGTGTTTATACTGACTAATAATTGATTAGCTAGATAATCTGCAGTAATGTACTTATCAGGATGTAGGCTTAATAATAAAATAATGCGTTTTACCCTTCCTTCCACACCCCAAATATCATCATCTACAGGCTCCATCAATATTTTTTGATGTACTTCAAGCTTTTCCTTTTCCTCAAGTTCGCCCAGCCACACTCCTTTGTTTGGTTTAGAATAAACGGTGATGTTTCTCGTCTCTAACCATGACTTAAGTTTCTTAATATCTGACTTTATCGTCCTAATAGATACTGAAAACTTACAAGCTAAGTCCTTAATAAGAATTGGATTATCCTCATTAATAAAAATGGTAACGATTTCTTTTTGTCGTTTTGTTAACAAAAGACTCACTCCCTCAAGTCTTAAGTATATTATAGGATGATTCATTTGTGTGATACAGACCAATTTAGTTCACTAAGATAGGGAAATTAACAGGAGTGAAGGATTAGGAAGAGGATCATTGTTGCAGTCATTCATTAATAATAGAAAACTCGGTATTAAACGGGAAAAAATTAAACAACTACCTGCTAAAGCAAGCAGTCGTTTAATAAAAAAGATAGGAAAATGAGGATAACACTACCTCATTCTAATTTTACCCTCTATAACGTAAATAATAAGACTACCATCATGATCATTTATATAACCAGCGCATTTCTGTTGTCAAGTTTTGATGTATCTTGAGCTGTAGATGACGATTCGTTTTATTTAAACAACGATGAAGTACTATAATATAATAATTTTCATAGCAAATTACGTTGCAATTATTGTAAATATTTTAACTCTATTAGGAATTATTGTGACTTTATGTCTAGTTACCACTTTTAAACAATGAATATTTTTGCCCTTTACTTTTATAATTACTTTAAATAAAATAACACTATAATGTTATAAAAATTATAACGTTATAATAACTATTGAAGGGAGAAAAGAGAGCAACTACGACTATACTGCATGTGAATAGTATTTAAAATTGAAAGGATGATTTAGTTGGAACTACAGACAATGAAGTTTAAACCTATTTATCTATTTTTTAGTATTTTAGCAGTAATGATGGCACTTTCTTTCGGATTTAGTATGAAAGTATCTGCACATGGCTATGTAAATAGTCCAGAAAGTAGATCTGTTTTATGTCAACAAGGAATTAACAATGATTGTGGTGGAGTTACTTATGAACCACAAAGTGTTGAAGGTCCTGGTAATTTCCCTGAAGCTGGTGTAGCTGATGGACAAATCGCTAGTGGTGGAGGCGTTTTTCCAAAACTAGATGAACAAAGCGAGAATCGTTGGGCAAAAGTTCCAATGTCGAGTGGTGCTTACACTTTTAACTGGAAATTGACAGCAGCACACGCTACTGAAAATTGGGATTATTATATTACGAAAGAAAATTGGGATCCTAATCAGCCATTAAAGAGATCTGATCTTGAACTATTTTGTTCTGTTAATGACGGTGGAAAACGACCTGATTTTAACGTATCACACGATTGTGTTGTCCCTCAACGTACTGGGTACCATGTTATCCTAGCTTATTGGGAAGTTGCTGATACTGCTAACGCTTTTTACCAAGTGATCGATGCCAATTTTGATGGTGGATTTATCGAGCCAGGTAATCCGGGTGAGCCAGAGAACCCAGGTGAACCAAGTAATCCGGGTGAGCCAGAGAACCCAGGCGAACCAAGTAATCCAGGCGAGCCAGAGAACCCAGGTGAACCAAGTAATCCAGGTGAGCAAGAACCAGCTTGGGATGCAACAAAAGTTTATCAAGGAAAAGATAGAGTAACGTATAACGGTAAAACATACCAAGCAAAATGGTGGACACAGGGAGATACACCAGGAGAAGCTAGCGTTTGGTCTCCTATTTCGGAAGGAAATGAGAAAATATTAGACTGGAATGCAAATACTGTCTATAAAAATGGTGATTTAATTTTATATGATGGTAAAACATATCAAGCAAAATGGTGGACAGAAGGAGATACACCAGGAGTTGCTGATGTTTGGCAGCTTTCATAAATAAAGAAAATCTCTAAGTAATAGATTCTTATTATCATACGTTTCATAAGAAGGCCTCTTTCTATATGTATTTGCCCTAGTAAGCATACATTTTATGATAGAGGCCCTTTTTTTTACTAGTAAATTATCATTTCATACAAACTATGACACGTCTTCAGCCTTTCTATCAACTAAATTCTATTTCATTTTTCTCTCTGTTATCTTTCCAGTAAAAATAATATTTCACAGGATTGGTAGCTTCCAAAATCACTGAAAAAATTTATTATATTAAACTTCCGTTACCCTTATTCATCAAATCTTTAACACATACTATTACATACACATGTGTTAAAGATTATAATAATCCCCAAAAGGAATGGAGATAGACACCGCAAACCTTTTGGGATTTAGGGAATACTTTCACAAAAAGGATTAAAGTAGATTTAATAAAAATGCTATTTCATCATTTGAAGATGAGACCGATTTATATTAACTATTTATCTAGGCATTTTGAAGTGTCTTTGTAAATGTTCAACTACTTGGAATACGATTCACCACGTTGAAGTTACAACGCTAAGTGCTTCGTTCATTCTTTTACGTATATCTTATATTCATCTAAGTTCATTTCTAATTTTGTCTTTCCATCTTTTATTATTTTCGATTGCACTGTTTCTTCATCGTAGATATACCTCTACAATTATTATCAGCCACAATCTCAGTTCGCGTTTTCTTTAGGAATTGGGAATTGAATTTAATATTTTCCCTACTGATTTTACCCCCTCTCGATTCTTTTTAAGAATATATGCTACATCCCCAATCATTAGCATAAGTGCCAATAAAAAGTTTAACCAAATGATTTTATCCTTCTGTAATATAATTCGAAGGATGTTGTATCATATAGCATCAAACCAACCAAAAGTGCAAAGCATATCATTTTGGATCGTTATGCTCCCATACAAAAGGAAAACCAAATAGCCCATAGTATGAAAATCCATTCGATCCTTTTGCGACACATTCAATACATATTCCAGCTTTCATAACTATGTTATTATCAACTTTCTGATTATCGCCTCTCAAATATAGACAAAATAATATACTATGTACTAATAATCAATAAGGTATCTACAAACGCATGACATCCTATATGATTAGTGCCCGTGCCTAAAGTTAGAACTGTTTTTCATATAAGATTGACATTTGACAAATCACCTACTAACATATTAGACATCTAACATATTAGTAGGTGATTTTTTGTCTTTACATGAACAGGTTAAACGTATTAATGAAGCAGAATATACCATAAACCGTTTGATATACAAACATTATAAGCATTATTTAAATAGTGGCATTACAACACAGCAAGCGGTTGTATTAGATATTGTATACTTATCAAAGCGCATTACGGTTGGTGAAATTGCAATTGAAATGAGTATTAGCTCTAGTGCAGTTAGCCAATTAATAGCAAAATTAGAGCATAACAAGTATATTAAACGAGAAATTAATCTACAAAACCGACGTGAAGTATTAATCACATTAGACCAAAATGGATTGGAGTATTTTTCTAAGCAAGATTATGTTGAACAGCAAATTGCAGATAAAATTTACAGCAAGCTTTCGTCAAATGAGTTAGACAAATTGGAACAAATTGTTGAAAAATTGAGGAAGGTCGCAGTCAAGGAATTATAAAATTCCTTCATGCTCAATATGTTAGATATCTTATTTGTTAAGGGGGTTAATAAGTGAGAGATTTACTTAAAAATATTTTTTTTAATGGCGCAGTGTATTGTGAAAAACACGGACGAATGAAGCAGTATTATCTTGGTTATCAAAATATCTCAGAGCAACATCTTATTACTGAACATACACAATTTAATCTTGCGTCGTTGAGTAAAATGTATACAGCGGTAATGATTTTTCAGCTAATTGAAAGCGGTCAGCTACAATTAGAAGATAAAATAACAAATTGGTTTAACGTTCCTCATTTCACAAATGTGACAGTTGCACACTTACTTACACACACATCTGGTATCCCAGAATATATTTCAGAAGATTTTACAATTAGTGTTGAAACATTTGTCGAAGCATCATTGCCGCAATATACGCCAAATGAGCATTGGTCTTATAGTAATACCAATTATGTTTTACTTGCAAAAATTATTGAAAAAGTCACTGGCTCATCGTATGAACAATATTTACAACAATATATTGCAAAACCAGCACATCTCACTAGTACAACAACAATGCCTACAAAACAATGTAAAGCCCAAAATCATACGTATGATTTTGAGGAACAACGATATAAAAAGGCAGCTAATGCCTCATATTTAAGTAAATTTGAAAAATATAATAATATGTATGGTGACGGAGGTATTTATGCAACAGTTGCAGATGTTGCAAAGTTTTTGCATGCTTTTTTGCAAGGTCAGTACATAAGCAAAGAAATCGTACAATCCATGATAACACCAACAGAAGCTACTGAGTATTATAGTTACGGTTTTATGATTCAAGATAACTGGGTTGGTCATACAGGAGGGTGGATTGGTTGTTCAGCACAAGCTTTTATTCATACCTCCACAAAAGATATTGTTGTATTAGCAACGAATCAAGAAGTGTTTCCGCAATATGAACAAGAAATTATCAATTATTTAATGGGAATGCAATATTCTGTAGAAATACCAAAGTATATAGATATTTTATCGCTCTCTAATGAGGATGATATTACAGGTCAATATGAATTAGCAGATGAACTTAGTACAAGATTTACGATCATAAAAGATAAACAATTTATGATTTTATTTGAACATCAGCTATCTGTACCACTTTATAAAATAGATGCGTTATATTATTGGGTGCGCAATACGATGAGCTATGTAGATGTTGAGAATCAATTGTTTATCGATGAAGGTGTTAAAATACCTTATAAAAAAGTCAATTAATAATATAGTCAAAAAAGTTGCACCTGTATGACGATCTAATAAAGATGTAACCGTCAAGTTAAATTGAACAATTCTCAGAATAAGTGTTTTAATAAGCATGTCTCAAAACAATTGCGTCATTTGTGAAATAAGTTTAATTTCATTTTCAATCTATGTGCTCAGAATATATAATATTATAGGTTGGTTTAAAAAACCTACTTGAATATTGCTTCATGTCTACTAACTCCAGATGGAAATGCGGTTCTACACTGCCAAATAGAGGTATACCTGATCCTATCATTAAAGGGTTAATTTTTAAGACTAATTGATCAATGATCCAGCCAGTTCACCTCCTTCACAGAGCCATGTTTTACCGTTTCCCCCCATTTTCAAATTCCGGATAAAACCTATTTCATCCTTTTTAATTAACTCTACTCTATCGCTTGATTCAAATTCCATCGTGTTTGAAAAAATATAATACTTCATTTTTTCATAAAACAGGCATAAAAAAAGTAGTAAACAATAATTATCTACTACTCTATTAATTTGCATACTCAGCTTAAATAAACTACTTTAATTTAAATCAGAAAATAACATTCCATACACTATACTGTCTGTCCATTCTCCTTTATTCCAAAAATCTTGAATGAAATGCGCTTCTCTTCTCATCCCTATTCGTTCACATAATTTTTGTGATGCTTCATTTCTAGCATCCAAATTAGCTTGTATACGATGTACATTAAATTCAGAAAATAACTTCATAACTAAGCTACTCACAGCTTCTGTTGCATAGCCTTGTCCCCTAGCCTCAGTAGAAAAGCTATAACCAATCTCGACAGTATCTTTCATTTCTGTACACCATACAGATAAGTCCCCAATTACTCAGGCATCAACTGAAAAAAAGCTCAAAACTATACCGCTTTTTCGAATTATTTCTTTGTTATATTTGATGCTTTTGAAGTATTTTATAATTATTGTATTTCTTCTCATAATGTAGTAATGTTTTCATAATAAAGGGAGAGGAAATAGTGAAAAAGATAGTGATAACATTTTTAGTGACAATTTGTATTGCTTTAAATATGTTTATTCCTATTACACATGCAGATGAAATAATTGATAATAGGTATTTAGTTTATGAAGACAAGCCAACCTCTGCAGAAATTTCACAACAAGAACAAGAAATAGAAAATCAAATTGCTATGGAAAATAGTATTAAGCCAGAAGTTAGAAGCGTTACTGGTTTTAATTAGAAATTAGTGAAGACAACAAAGTTAACCTCTAATAAAATTGCTGAAACAAAATACGTGGACAAAGTAAACTCAAAAACTAAATCAATTTCTTTCTCATTTGGAGTAAACACTAAAGTGCATGGTATCAAACTTACTAATAACTTTAGTTATAGTACATCAATAACCAAAAGTGGTCCTTCAAATGAGAAAATTGTGGGAACAAACATAAAAGCTAGTCATGCATATTTCACATCTGCTATTTGGGGATATGTCAACGAGTATACATTTGATGTTTATAGTAATGGTTCAGGTAAAAAAATTAAAACCGTTAAAACAAGAGCATTTGTAAGAACTAATACACAAGGATATGCTCAAAATGGTTATACCAAAAAAAATGGACAAGTTATGGTTGAAAATGCCCCTGGAATAAAATATAAAACTTTCAGCTCACACTATGCTTTTACTAAAGGGTTAGGAAGAGGTAAAACCTCTCATGTTTGGTGGTAATTATGAGAATCTATGGAGTAGTTATTATTATTTTTTCAGTAATTATATTATTGATTTTACCAAACTTTATTTTTCCAGACCCTGATACTGTTGATTCAACAGGCATAGTAAACACAATAAGATTTACTGCTTTGGCACTAATCTTTGCTGCAATTGGAATTAAACTTTTGTTCAAAAAATGAGTTATTATTTATTGTGTTTTTGATGTTAAGATGTTGATTAAATATGCTTAAAACATGATTGGTTAATTTCAACAGATAATAGGGATTTAGTCAAAAAACATTTTCATGACTCAGCACATCCTAACAATCTCAAAAAGAGACTAACTATATAAAATCAATGATTAGTCTCTTCGATAATAAACAAACATTCTTTAAATTATAACTATTTTGTCAACCCCTCTATAGAAAAGTCCTTCTATCAACTCAACATGCATTTTGAAAGAGATCTATATATTTCTCCTATTATCCCCTTCAATTGATGAACACCTAATTCTGCATTCGTCATAATTACGGCACCTTTTTCTAAGTGTGGCAATGCAAACAACATACATTGGAAACCAACTCCCCAACCCATAGATGAAATTTCTAACTCTCTACCAGAACCGTCTAAAAACACACCTAACCCAGCCCAATTTTTTCCTCTTTGAGGAGTTATCATTTCTTTTGCTAAACTTTCTGAAATGCCAATTTTACTTTCTCCTTTAAAAGCGTTCAATAGTTCAACAACTAATGTAGCTAAATCTAATGAAGTCGCCCATAATCCCGCGGCTGCTGGATAGGGGTATATAGGATATTTCCCATCTACTAATTTACCATTTTTGTTATGACCACAAGAGAAGTTCTTGTTATCCATCTTTAACATTGTTGTGTTTAAATAGCTATTCTCCATACCTAATGGTCTAAAGATCAACTTATCCACCACTTGATAAAAAGGTTTTTCTGTCACATCTTCAATTAGTTGTTGAATAATACAAAAACCTGCATCTGAATAATCGAATTCACTCTCTGGTTCGCACTGTACTTCAATAGGATTCTTACAATAAAGAGTTTTTCCCTCTAACAGTTCAACCATTGAAGGAACACCTATATCTGAATTTAGTTCAGAGAAACTTCCTTCAGGATCCTTAATTCCAGATTGATGACTAAGCAAGTTTCGGACCGTAACTTTTTTATTAATTGTAAATTCATTTTCTGGTATTTTCCAAGTCGCAAGCCTTTCATTTACATTTTTATCCAAGTCAAGAAGCCCTCTCTTTATAAGCTTGATAGCCGTTACTCCAGTTAAAAATTTGCTAATGGAACACGCACTAAAAATAGAAGTCTCTTTTACTTCTCTATTGCTTTTAACTTCTAGATATCCGTAATTTTTTGTTCTACTAATTTGACCGTTTTCAATTAATACAATACTTAAACCCTTGACATTATCATGTTCCATTCTTTCTTCAATGTTGATATTTTTAAAAATCATATTAACCACCTCAAATTTAACTAATTAACACACTAATGTCTTATAGAAACGCACATTCTTTATTGGGGCTTATTGTTATTTTATATTCTCTTTATAATTTGTTCTTTAATTTTAATTGAAAGATTTAATGACTCACTTGCTGCTCTAAAACTTAACCTCGTAGTAATATCTTTACTACAGCATTAAAACATGTTTTCCATTCTTCTATAGCTCAATCACATGCTTTTTACTTAGAACACACACATTACCTAAATCAATATTTGTATTATTCATCATTTCACTTACACTATCTGCAATCTCAAGATCGAACTCTTTTTTAATTCGAGTTAACTTGTCCCTATCCCTAACAAAAATCATGATAGAATTATCACATCAAGATTCTTATCTATTTCGTTCATGGTAGATACTAAAATCAGTCCCTAAAACACCTACATTCATTTAAAATCTCCCCTCCATCAATAATACTAAAAGTATAACAATCTATCCATGACAACATGTTGTCATGAATAGATCTAAGTAGGTATAAAAAATGAACCTCCCCCAATTGTTAGGTATGTCTAACAATTGGGGAAAGTTCATTGATGCCTGTTTTCCTATTTTGTAACTTTGTGTGCAGTAATAATGGTGTAGCTATGAGCATTAACAGTTATCTTACAACCATCAACAAGGACATACCAATTCTTTACTTTTCGCTCTATTATAGCATCTACACTTTTTATTTTTTCATAGCACCACTTTACCACATCGGGTACATCAAGATGAAGATTTCGTTTTATTCTATCAACACCCATTTCAGTAGTATGCAGTTTATCCAAGTTCAAAATCAAATGATTCATAGCATATTTTCCAACTTTCTATCGGACGTTTATTTTCTATCTCCAATTTTACCATACTTTCAAAAAAGAAAGAAACAACCACATGTACATTTTGAAGGGGGTACGCCTCTATGAAAGAAAAACAAAACCATAAAGAACGGTTAAAAGAGATAACCGATAATATTGAAACAGATATAAATGGACAGTCAACACAAAACGGTACCGGTAACGAATTCTGTTTTAAACATTGCTGCAGCGACGCCATTATCATACGACACTTGTTGAATCAAACTTATATTGCTCTAGCGAATCTGTCTAATTAAGTGTAATCTATCCAAATGTCAATTGTGATTCTGTAGTGTAAAAGAAATACGTCTTAAAAGTAAAATCATTTTGCAAAGTGTTCAGTAGTAAGACAAAAGAACTCAAAACAAAATTCGGATAGAATTATATCAAATTCACTTAATTTGTAATTTCTCTAAAAAAAATGCAAATATAGCAGGAATTTAGTGAATATCTAGAGAAATACTATATTAAGGAAGTATTTTTCATCTTAAGAAAAAGGAGGGGTTTAGAGGAAAGGCAAATGTAAAGGGGTAATTTTTGTTTAAGATATTTAAGATTTAGTTTCTATACATCATAGACTTGTACTCAAGCATGGCTAATCATTTTCCATAATATAGTTTTATATTTAATGGAATTAGGGAAGGCAAAAAAACTATTAATTAATAAGATAATTAGGAGGAAAAATGAATACGTTTACATTAACTAGACAAAGAAAAAGTTTAATAGGATTAATATTTAGTATTCTACTAGTCGTTTCATTGATTTTGTCATACTTAGTATCAGGAAAAACAGTTTTTGCAGCTAACGGTAGTGAAAAAGTAGTATTAGGTTACTATGCATCCTGGGCACCACCTAAAAATTTAGATGCCAATAAAATTACGCATCTTAACTATTCCTTTGGCGATATTTGCTGGAATGGTGAGCACGGAAATCCGGCGAATGAAGAAATTCCTGCAGGTGAACAAAAAGTCTGGGCATGTACTGATTTAGATGGTAAGGAAAACAAGGAATTACCGAATGGAACAATTGTCTTGTATGATCCGGAAACAGATTTAGAAGAACTTCCTAAAGTAGAAGCATTAAAAAATAAAAATCCAAACTTAAAAACATTGTTATCAGTTGGAGGATGGACATTATCACATAACTTATCTGATGTTGCTGCAGATGTAGAGGCAAGAAAAGTATTTGCTCAATCAGCAGTAGATTTTGTCCGTAAATTTAATATGGATGGTTTAGATATAGACTGGGAGTGGCCTGGTGCTGAGGGACATCCTGGGAACGCAATTAGACCCGAAGACGGTGAAAATTATGTGAAATTATTGCAAACAGTTCGTGATGCATTTGATGTTGCTGGCAAAGAGGACGGTCAGCATTATTTAGTAACGATTGCAGGTGCTCAAACATGGACATTTGACACAAATAATGATTTAAAAGCAATTGGTGAAATTGTTGATTATGCAGCAATTATGACCTATGACACAAATGGTACATGGTCCGGCTTAACAGGTCATAATGCTCCCGTATATTTAGATGATTTAGAGGCAGAATTACGTGGTTGGCATAGTGGAAGTGCTGACAGTGCATCAAATATGTATTTATGGGGAGGAATTCCACCTGAAAAAGTAGTACTAGGTGTTCCCTTCTATGGGCAAGTCTGGGAAGGGTGTAATGCAAATAATAATGGCGCCTATAACCCTAAGCGCGGAGCTTACCAAGAGTGTGCTGCTGGTAAATCCGATGTTTTACCTAGTGATGGATACAACATTATTAAACCACTTGTAAATCAAGAAGGATATAAATATTACTGGGATGATGTAGCAAAAGTTCCTTATTTATATAATGAAGACTTAGGAGTATTTGTTTCATTTGATAATGTTGAATCACTAACAGAAAAGACGCGTTTAGTAAAAGAAAAAGGACTTGGTGGAATGATGATCTGGGATTTAGGCACAGACGATGAGTCCTGGAATTTATTAAAAGCCGTATCATATGGTTTAGGTGTTTCAAATGAGCCGCCAACACCTGATAAGAAGCAGTATGTTGCGGAGGTTATAACAGAAAAATCCGAAACTGCTACAGTTTCGAAGGTGACACTTGAGTTTGGAGATATAAGCACGGAGGGTGTTTCAAGTTACATTTTATATCGTGATGGTAAACAAGTTACTGAATTTGCATTAAAGGATATCGTCGATGGCGTAATTAGTTACTCTGAAGAAGTAGAACCGGGTAATGAATATGTTTATACTCTTGCGGGAATTCACGCTGATTTCAAAACTGAAATGGAAGTAGCTCAAGTAATAGTAAATGCAGAAGCCTATGATCCAGGTACAGATTCAGGTAATGGTTCCGTCAGTGATGGAAATGGTAAAGATGGAAAAGTCGATGGTAAAGAAGACGCTGATTCCAACATTGACGGTGGCAATGATGACGAAGCAAACAACGATGCGAGAAAAGACACGAATAATGAAGACAGCTCCCCTAACGATGAGAGTGAAGAAAATGACGAAGCAGGCATAGTGTACGATAAAGATGACAACGGTTCCAACGGTGATAGTCTGAAGCTTCCAAATACAGCAACAAATATGTTTAACTATATAGCAATTGGTGCGTTAGTTATTCTTATTGGGGTTATCACATTTTTCTACCACAAAAGAAGAGAGCGAGCACATCAATAATTATTAAATAAATTAAAGACAATAGCCTATTAAACTAACGGTTTTGGTTTCAGGAGAGAATCAATAATATAACACTTTATGGAGATACAAATCGCAAATGATTTGTATCTCCATTTTTATTAGTTGTTTAACTAAACTTATTTATCCACCTTGGACATCAACGCAGGACACTCCACATGTACTTTAATAAAATGATGATACTGACGTTTTGCGTGAAGGTGCGTCCCCTCCACTCACTATATTCCCTAATTTCACTCTTGCTAACTAGCAATTTTCTGATGTTAAGCTATGCTATTCATTTTTTGAACATATTTATATACTTTTTCTATTTTCTCAAGATGTTTCCCCTTTGGATTTTCCATATTCCCAAACTCAAAAAACTTTACCTTTTTAATGCCTACGTATTGAAATAATGCCTTACGCATTAAAATTTTATGAGCATTGTTTAGCCAAAACATCGGATAAAATGTTGGACCTTTCATTACAGAAATACATACAACTGATTTCCCCTTCAACAAACCGTCTGGTAACATCTTACCGTTATCTTTATATGCAAATCCTGAAGCAAACATTCTATCAATATATCCCATTAACATAGCAGGAGGCCTTCCCCACCATATTGGGTAGATAAAAATAATCTTGTCAGCCCACGATAGTTGATTACGATACTTTTCTAATTCTGGATCTTTATGCATGTTTCTTCTCTTCTTTTTCTCTCCAAATGTAAGGACCGGATTAAAATTTTCACCATATAAATCTAAAACTTGCACATTTTGTATAACATGATTTTCCTCACACCCTCGAAGTACCCCTTGTAAAAATGAGTAACTTAAGCTTTGGTGATTAGGATGGGTAAATACAATTAAAACATTCATAAAAACACCTCTCATTTAGTTATCTTTTGATAACCAAATGGTAACACGCACTTGTTTTAGTTGTCAATTGATAATTGTTTTTTGATAATATATTTGATACTTTGTATATGAGGTGATACATATGGACAAAGGTGAGTTTTTCCAACAGTTTGTTCGTTTTACTGCATCTGTACATCAAGTAACAAACGATATGACAAAAGAAATTAGAATTGAAAACATAACTACCGTTCAATATAAAATATTAGAGCTCATTAAAGTTAGCCAACCTGTAACCCTAAGTGAAATAAGTGAATGCTTACATTTATCTTTACCTAATGCTAGCCGTGAGTTAAAAAAATTAATCCAATGCCAACTATGCGAAAAAATTATTGATCCGAACGATCGCCGCAAGTTTGATATTCATCTTACAGAAAAAGGAACAGCGCTAATGAATAAAGTGTTTCAACAGCTTGAAATAAAATTCCAAGAGCGAATTAACAATTTGACAGAGCCCGAGCTAAAAGAAATTCAAGACGCATTTAAAATTCTACAAACTAAATTTTTTGGATAGGTGAATTGGAAAGGTCCAAGATGAAACATATCATAACTCGTATGTTATTTTTAACAAGTTTATTATAACTCTTATTGCTGTAAGAAAAACCTCTAATATTTGCATTTTCATGTTAAATTAAAACCTCGGGGGGCAAAAAATCCCCCGAACTATTAGTCCAAGGAAACATTAACCACATTTCTATATTCAGCTAAATTCTCTAAACCTATTACCAAGCAATTTTGCACACCCATAATAAAAACTCTCATTTCCTCGTCTATTCGTTTAAACTTGCTCCTTTTACTTACTAATATTTAGGTTTTGTTTACTTTTTTTCACTCAAATACAACTCTGGAAAACCTATGATTTCCTCCTGTATCTCAATAGGAAAATCTTTTATAACTGGCATGTAGGTTTTCCTAACTATTTTTTCATTTGCTTTTTTTGTGTAAGTCTCCATTTGATTCAAAATAGAGCCTTCACCTAATTGCTCAACATCATAAACAAGTACAGATTCTGCCTCTGAAAAATTTATATCTTTTATAGACAATTCTCTATAAGTACTATTCTTTTTAGCCAAAGACTTAAAGATGACCTTCATATTTGTCAAATCAAACACTATTTGTAAAAAGGTTCGTGATGGTGGTATTCTCTTTCCAATCCAGCGAAATAAATCATTAACTCCAATACTCAATGAAACGCAATCTAATATCTCGAATGCTTTTAAACGGATATCTTTATCTATATCAGATTTATTGAATTCATTAGACATTGCAATAGCCTTTGTAACACGATCTAATATTGGTTCTACCACCGGAATATCTTTAGGCCTTTTAATTTACTGCCTTTTGAAGTATTCAATAGACTCATTTATTCCTGCATTACCACAAGCTGTGATATCCTTATGCTTTAATAACTGAAGTTTCCCATTTATCATTTCAACAATCGCTGATTTACCTGTTCTATCCACTATATGATAATGCATAGGATACAAAGATACAGAATAGGCATATTGAGATAAACCCATTTCGACTTCATCAATAGTGGCATACAGATCTAGCTGCATTTGTATCCACTGTAATTCCGAAATTAAAGGTTTTTCCAATTCAATAATTTCCTTTTGAACTGAGTTATGCCACATTGATGCTATACTCAATCCAGCTTCGTTAATGCCACACGTTGGAAGCTCTCGTCCAAATTGATTAAAAGTTACACTTCCATATTTAGATTTCCACTTAACCCCTCTATTTTCTTCGGTAAATAAATTTTCTTTTGAACTTTCTTCTGTTAACGCTGCTTTACTGACATACGGATTATTTGTCAGTATAAGACCATGGCCATAATAAAAATCATAATTCTGTCCTAAAATCATTTCACTATTTTTTTTAGTTTTATCGATGTGCACATTGCTATACCTCCTATTATAATTAATCATTTCAGTCAACCCCTCTTCTATAGGTGTTACTTGAAAATCTGGATAACGAGTCATAAATCGATTTGATGACAAAACAAAATCAGCCTCATAAGTATTGAGCATATCTCTCATCTCCTTAACAGAGGGCATAAAGATAGATATAATGCTAACAACATATTTAGGAATGCAACTTAATTTCGCTTGAGTTCCTAGTAGTTTGTTAAAAATTGCATTTACTTCATTTAAACTTATAGGACGAGAAGTCGGCAGATGCCAAACTTGTCCATAAGCATTATCATCAAGTGCTAATTTCACTAATGCACGCCCATTATCACTAACGAAAGCATAATTGTGTTTAACATTTATATCTCCGAATGTCTTCGGTGCCTCACCTTTCAAAAGATTCTCTAAGAACAATATATACATCATGCTATTAGATGTTGTTCCGTAAAAAACAGCTGATCGACCAATTACAGCGCTTATTCTTCTCTCTTCGTGGGCTCTTAATAACATATCCGCAATATTCTTTCTAATGAAACCTTTTTGATGTATTGGTCTTTGTGGATGTGATTCATCAATCGGATTCAGAAACGGTTGAGGTCCATACATATACGTGTTATCAATAAAAATAAGTTTTGTATTTGACTTTTCACAAGCATTAATTACATTTTTCATAACTTTTGGCCATTGTTCACTCCAAGCCTTAGTCGAAGAGGTTAAAGAAACACATAAGTAGGCATGCGTTGCGCCAGAGATTGCAGTTAATGCCTCTGATTCATCTAATAGATTGGCACTAAATGTTTCTATACCTTCTACCTTAGTATTACGAGTTACTGCGCGTATATTTAATCTTAGTCTTTTTAATTCTTCAATAACTGCTTGCCCAGTTGCACCTGATGCACCTAAAACAACATGTAATGAGTTATTCATTTTAGTCTCCTTCCATAAAATAAATTATTTTTCTAAAATAAAAATCTATTAAACTAAAACAACTTACTTATATTTTCCAACTTTATATGAATGTATTTTATCATCTAAAGTAGGTTTTATTTTGATGCATATTGCTATTGCTGTGATGAAAGCATCAGGAGATCGTTATATTACACTTTATGAACGCACTCAACTAACCGATCAATTACATGAATTATTCGGTTTCAGAACGGATTATAAAATCAACATGATTAAAAAAACGAAAAAATTTAAACCTTTCTAAAAAAGCAAAATAGTACTCACTTTTCAAAAGACAACAAACCTCTCTAAACCCTTTAAAAAAAGGTTAGAGAGGTTTGTTTTGAATTAAGTGTCAAAATCGAGATTTTATCACCTAAATCAGATTTTATTTTGACGCATATTATTATTCATTTTCTACTTCAAAGTACAAATCTATTTGAGTTTCTGGATGATTTATTCCAAAGAAAAACTTCATATCATACACCTCAAAAAAGCGACTCTTAGTTAATCTGAATGAAGAAAATGCAAGCCGATGTTTGCAATAGTAGGTGTAAGTGTCTACAATATGTTCCTTAGAATTATCCAAAATAGCACCTTTGTGGGCGTATTTAATCCAATTTCCTTCCCTCATTTCTAAAAGTGTCATGCCCATAGGTAAATCAATAGTATCATTATTAAAACTTTGGAAATCGATAGCTACTCCGATAAATTCGTTAAAAGTAGCTGGTTGAGCATCGCTGTCAATAATATGACATATTCGATAAATGATTTCATCAAAGTTAAAAGTTACACCTTCAATCAAGGAAGCGAACTTCTCCATTTTAGAAGGAATTGTATGAACTTTGTCTTCATCTGATATCCACTGCATACCAACAAAATAACATGTATCTAAATGTACTGCATTTTCCTCAATAGTAACTTTTCCATCCTTCGATTTTATTTCCATTAAAACAGCATCAAGATTTACTGGTTTTAATGCATGTAATGCACCAAAATCTTCAAGGGCTATTTTTCTTGATTTTAAAGGGGTTACACCTAATAACTTCTTGAAATTTCTTGTGAACACTTCTTGAGATTGAAAACCAAATTGAATGGCTATCGTTAACATGTCTTCTTTTTCTTCTCTAATCATCTTGGCCGCATAATAGATTCGAGTCCTTAAGATGTAATCTCCTACTGAGAATCCCATTATAGCCTTAAATATTCTATAAAAGTGATATTTTGAAATATATTGATCTGCAATCAAGTCATCAATCGAATTATCTTCATTAATATTCTTAATCAATTGCTGGTTGAAGCTTTGAATTAGTTGAAAGTAATTCATAAATACCTCCTCTTCCTATTTGTGGTAGTGATTCTTGGAATTTAAATTTCCACGTCCAGATCTTTAATATAAATTATAAAATATTTCCAATTGCTTATCAATGTAAAATTGGGGCAACTAAAAAGCCGACCCGAATCATTTATACAACGCTCTTATGGATTTCTTTGATGTGTTTTGCTCCTTTTACAAAGCACTCATTTCTTTATTAGGTTCGTTATGGAGGATATGGTACAAGTGGTGATTATACACTCATTCTGGTTGAGGATGATTTACAGTTAGGAAACAAACTGAATAGAGATGGAAACCCCTTTGGTTAGCTGAAGAAACAAATCAAAATTGGTTTTGAAGTACATTCCGAAGTTAGGACTGAATCTAATACTAATAAGGATTGAACAGATATTGGACACAAGGAAAAGGGCTAAATCACATGGGATCCAGCCCTAATTTGCATTGATTTTACGATTGAATTAATATTGAATAGACTTATTCCATAAGACAGAGAATTATAGTTATCTTTTATGCTTTTTTCACAAATTCCGACTTTAATTTCATGGCACCAAAACCATCAATTTTGCAATCGATATTATGGCCATCTGCTGAGTCAGGTACTAATCGTATATTTTTTACTTTGGTCCCTTTTTTTATTGATGAAGAACTGCCTTTTACTTTTAAATCTCGAATCACGATAACTGGATCCCCATCATTTAGTACATTTCCATTTGAATCTTTGATTACTGCATCTGCTTCTTCCTCGTTTGTTAATAGAGTCCATTCATGAGCACATTCGGGACATACTAGAAGCGCTCCATCTTCATAAGTGTATTCTGAGTTGCATTTTGGACAATTCGGTAAATTAGTCATATTTTTTTCTCCTTTTTTGTTCTGTAATACGAACTATTATTTCTCCAACAAGCACACACACTCAACATGTGTCGTCACTACTATGTGAACACAATTTATTATCCTCGTCGACTGTATGTGAACACAATTCGTTAGATGTTTTTGTGTTTTCTTTTTTCGCAGGTTCATTGTAAAATCAAATGCAACAGTTAAATAAATAGAAAGCCATCGTGAAACCACGTATAGTTAAGGTTGACTAAACAATAATATACGGAGGTAATTCACGATGACTCAGAACCATTCTAACACGAAAGAACGTAAATTTACACATCTAACAGAAATTGAAAGAGGGCAAATAGCTGCATATCTAGATAAAGGTCTATCACTAAGAGAAATTGCAAGGAGATTGGGTCGTGATGTGAGTACAACTTCTTGTGAGAAGGCTTGTGGTACTGTCCAACAAATTGATACCAATCGTATACCCTATAAGAAATACTTTCCTGATGTTGTAGCACGTGTTTATGAGGAGAATCGTAAAAACTGTGGAAATCATTCTACAGTGATGGAAGCGTGGGAATTTAATGCTTTCGCGGAAAAGATGATTTTAGAAGAACACTGGTCTCCTGATGCAGTTGTCGGTTATGCCAATAGGCACAAGAAATTCGAATACATCCCTAGATAATGGCTCGGAATTCAGCGCACTATCGGAGCAAGGGGAAGGTATTCAAATGGATGTCTATTTTTTCCACCCTTATGCTTCGTGGGAGCGAGGGTCAAATGAGCGCCACAATGGCCTTATAAGAAAGTTTATCAAAAAAGGGCAGCCAATTCATTCATACTCTGATGAAAAGATTGCAGATGTTGAAAACTGGATGAATACACTTCCCAGGAAAATATTAAACTATCAGACACCAGGCGAAGCGTTTGCGAAATTTGTGGATCGTGTTGCCTAGGCCTAGGCAACACGATCCACAATTACAGGTAAACCTTAATTAGTCGTTTCTCAAAGGGTGTTGCATTTAATATTGCAATTTAGGAATTTATAAAAAGCATACTCCTACAAACTCTTCCCTGCAGTAGTTTTCGAGAATTCATCTCTAGTAAACAGAATACAAATTAAGGCTTCTACCTTATCCCATCCAAAAAATCCTGGGTGACAACAAATATTCCTTAAATTCCTGAAATCAGATAGATTCCTGTAATATATGTCCCACCATCTTTTATCGCATAGCTCATTATGATACACTACCTGCCTCTGAGCCAACTGATCTTGATTACTTTCTTTCTTTAAAACCTGCGTAAAGACTCCCACCATCGCCTTTTCAGGACGTATTCGGGATAAACTACTTCCATTAACTTCCATCGTCGGGAAAAGTCGTTGAAAACCGGGCAAAAGACAATCTTTTAGTTGTAGCTCCATTGCTTTACACAACATGATTCCAACGCAGGAATAATCCATATCATCTAATCCATATCGTTCTTTGAGCAATACAAAAAGAGAATATAGCTTTAATCCCCAGATAAGATTTTGTTTTATCTTTGGCTCAATATGCTGCATAAAAAATGATGAAAGTCCCATTTTCCCTAATTCTTCCGCTGATAAATGATTCTGGTTCTTCCATATATCAGAAATTGCCTTCAAAAAGTTATTGACCATGACATCGCTAATCTCGTCTCCTACCTGGAAGGCCTCACTTGTGGGTACCTGCTTCAGCAATGATTCTACTTGATTTTGATTCGCCTCCAACTCTGGATGTTTAGCAATTTCATGTAATGCACGAATAGCATAGCTGTCCATGATACATTTTACTTGCTGCATTACATGGGAATGTTGCCAAACCATATAATCTCCTATGATATACAAGCGATACTTGGCTCTGGTTGCGGCAACATTTACAATGTTTGTATTTACCCACCGAACAGCAGAAAGTGCATTTTTATCACAACCAAGCAAAAAGATCACCTCATCGGCCTCCTTACCCTGAAAAGTATGAACTGTACCAATATGGGTTCTCGCCCAATCCTGAATACGCTGATTATTACGGTATTCGCGTAATCTACTTAGTTCTTTCTTGAGACCATCTTTTACCGTGGTGAAAGGAGTAATCACATACAAACTGGGTATTTCCTCAGTTTTTAAAAATGCTTTCAAAATTAGTTCAATAGCCTTTTGCCCTTGTGTCTTCACATAATGATCTTTACTGCTGCTACTATTCTCAGTACCACATACATTAATCCAACGGGAACTTTCCAGGCAAAAACGTGCTTCCTCTTCTGGATTTGGCTTCTGGGTTTGCTGCTTCATGGTGTTATCATAGGAAATGACATTTGATATTTCATACATAGGGCTAATACATCTTCGGTGTACTACCAGCGGGCATCCTACCCATGTTTTATCATCACCCAATGAATCTGTGTAGTATGTACCAATTGGATTAATACGGTCTGCAAATTCCTGAACAGAATGTGTCTTTGACTGATATAAACTGTTTTCATTATTACGGATAATCTTTTTAATTGTATCCATCTCTGCAGTAACGACAGGCTCTACCTGTTTCGGATCACCTACAACAATAGCGCGCTGGAAGCGGTACAAGGCTCCCAATGCCATTTGTGGCTGTGCCTGACCTGCTTCATCAATAATTAACAGACCAAGCTCTCCTTGATGCTTAATATCAGAAAGCATACTTCCCACAGATGCAAAAGTAGTGGAAAGGACTGGTGTTAATAAAAAAATAGTATTTAATAATGGGCCAAAACAGTTTTCCCGGTCTCTCATAGAAAAGGTTGCCAACTTTCCTTCATTATCTTCAATCAAGCGCCACATCAAGACAAGATTTCTGATATTATAGAAACAGGACTTGGATGCTAAAAGAAAATTCTTATGCACTTGCAGGGCAAGGTAAAATAACTTCTCTCTCTCTCGATTATATTCAACCGTAAACCATGGGTTCAACACTTGTGCTTTGGTATTCTCCTCTTCCGATTTACTGTCATACATTTCCCAAAACGATTCATCCAAAACGGTCATCTGATACAGAATATTCTCCGTATTTTTTGCAGATTGTAACAGACTCTGATACTCCGCCTGTACCCACTCAATCGCATCCTTCACATCATTTATTGACTGATCTATTTCCATTTTTTTATCTTCAGCTGTCTTTTTTCTCTCGATAGCCTTTTTATGCTCCCTATCAAACTGTTGTACTTGTAAGGACCGTTCGTTACAAAGTTTTTTTTGCTCCTTCATTTGCTCAAGAATTTGGTCTAAGTAATTACTATGTTCCTTGTACAGACCTTCTATGGAAGATAGTTTTGCATATTCTTCATCAATGGTTTTAATAAGCATACTGACTTTTCCGATTAGTGCAAAAAACCAATCTTTTATGTTGCGCCTACCTTCAAGCTCCATGATTCCCCTGCGAATATCTTGAATTTTACTCTCTAAGTCACGTACAAGAATTGATTGTTGTTCTTTTCGTGTCTGCAAGGAGTCTACTGCTTGAATCGCTCCCTGCTCCAAATATACAACTTCTTGTTTTTGGTCCTCCAATGCTATAGCCCGTTCTTGAAGTTGTTTGATGCACTGCTGAATTTCGTTAAATGCTTCCATCAAATGAGCATATTGCTGTGTAAGCTCAATTTTTTTCTCCTGAAAACGTCTCCTTGCATGGCTAAAAGTCCTAATACGTTGCTGTATTTCTTCCACTATCTCAAGTTGCTCCTTGAACTGCCCTACAGTTTCTTTGTACTTTTTTTTACGCTCTGCAATTTTATCGTTTGTGCCAAAGTCCTTGATATATGGAAGCAGCACCTTTTGAGCATAGTGAGCTATATTGCTTGTCTTACCAAAAGGTGCCGATATAATTCCCCATCGACTATGCTCTGTTTTCACCTTTGTATCCAACATATCATTAGCATATTTCGAGAAATAAATATCTGAATATGATTCAAAGCAGAATTGTTTTTGCTCGTCATTCCAGATTTTATACTCTTCTGTGTGAATGACTTTCTCTTTATCAAACAGCCTTCGCACCTCGTCCAACCCACTGACAACAGTCGGGTTATCCTTCTCATCTGACAATAGGCCCTTGCACAGAGCCGTTCCATCCGGCAGCTCTTTTGTAATATTTTCAACTGCTGCATTATTGCAAGAAGCAACTAACATTCCATACTTTTTGATCTCGCTATCTTTCAATTCATAATATACATTATGATACTTACTGTATCCATTCTTGGATTTGTCACCATCTTGAAAACGTTTTTCTACAAAGGCCTTATCCGGGTCATCATATGTTACCAGAAGTCGAGCCCTCTCTACAAGATTTCCTGCGATAATCTCCTTTAAAAGTGTAGTCTTGCCTGTACCAGGGGGGCCATTGACTGAAAAAATGGTTCTGCCGGTCTCCTCTGGATGCATACCAAAATTAATAGCTAACTGTTGCATAAATGCCGGCATATATTTAGAAGGCCATTTGCCAATTGGTGCCATAGAAATATCAAAATACTGATTAAAAAAGTCTTGTCTGTCATCCTTGTCATTTCCATTCCAGCCTTCACGGATATCTATCCGTTTAGAGAAGTCTATCCATTTAGTTTCAGGATATTCTTCTGCATAAGCTCCTACAATATAATCAATGAACGTCTCTTGTGCAGAATCTTTACTACTACTGGGATTGCGTAAGATATTACTATTGAGAATCATATGCAAATCATTCGTAAAGAAGCTATTGCTTAAATCACTAAAATAAAGGGAATCACTATCTTTAGCCTTGTCCTCTTCTGATTGGTATCTTTTATATATCATAACACCTTCCGTTATCATTACATCGTCACTTTCAACGAGCGAGAAGATATATTTACTTACAACAGAATGACAAAGTTGTTGTAATAATTCAGAAGAAAGTTTTTTTCCGCTACGTTTTCCATCAGCATCACTATTCGTCAGCTGTTCTTCCATTAAGGACATATCTGTACTGTAATCGTTCAATGAAAGCAACTCTGCCAAGTTTTCATTGCTGATTTCACCTTTATGATGTTGTAAGCGCAAAATTCCCCAAATCAGTGGAGAAATACTGAGACTCTTTTCAATATAAATACCCCGAGAATCACATTTAAGTCCTATTAAACAAATTTTGCTACGGTCCTCTTCAACCGTATCATCTTTTAAACCAAATTTTCGCTTAAGATATTTGTCACATTTCCCTCGACTGATCTTACCCATGCAGATACAAATTTCATCCGATATTTCTCCATGATTTGAATAGATCTGGGCGTCCTCTTCAAAAGCCATAGTTGGATTTTTCTCCCCTGGAAAAAATGAATGATATAAAGTGATCTTCTTATACCAATTTTTTTCTCCTTCTGCTACCCTTTTATTACTTTCTCGATTCTCTTTACTTTCCACAGGAAAATTAACTTGATCAAGAAACTCAATCAAATACCAATATTTCAAAATTTTTGCTGCAAGATCATATTTATTAATAGCCATAGTAGTCCCCTTTTGTAAATATATATTGTTCACAATTAATGTTGTTCTACATTTACGTTACTCTACTTTCGGAGCTAGAAAAAACATTTAATATAACTAGCTGTAAAGCCTATTATTGTTCAAATATGCTCATTGACAATCAAAATAAGTATAAAAAACACCTCAACTTTTGGTATAGTGTAATGGACTAGAAAACACTACCAATACCGAAGTCGTGTCTCCTATATGATAGCGAATAATGACCAAAATAATCAACTACCAAATGAACTTTCTTCCACATTTAAAGAATTAGACATGTTTAAACATCTTAGGAAGGTTGGTATTTCAAAGTCTGTCGGCTTTACCTGCGCCTATCTGTTCTAATTGATTTTTGGTTTAATCTTTGAAAATAATAACTGATATCAAGTACTTCAAAGTAACAAAGCGAATGATTGTCCAGAGAAGAATGCTGACTATCGCTTTTTAAACAAATCTACCTTTGCTTGGAGAAGGTTTTTACTATTTCTAAGCGCTCATACCATTGAAAAAGCAACGAACTTAACGAGTCATGATCGACAGAAAGTATTGATTGTAGATGATTCTTCGTATACTCGCGCTTGGCTTGTCAGATGGTGCAACGTTCATTCCAGTGGACTTTTCTTTATTGAGCTCGAAGAAAAGCCAAATCAATTGCATATCGTCAAAAGTAGATAAGCGTAGTTCCGGTTATAAACGCAGAGTAGAAGCTGAGCAACTACCAGGTATGATTGAATGCGCGATGATTGCCGGTATCGATGCTTCTTATGTGCTGATGGATTCTTGGTTCACGTATCAGCCTCTCGTTAAGAACATCAAAGAGCAAAGACTCGATGTCATTGGCATGGTGAAGAACTTGAAACAGCGTTACCTTGTGAATGGTTAACGTGTGAGTTTAAAGGAACTTTATCGTTTAGCGAAACCTACAGATGGAAAGAAAAGCATTCTTCGTTCTATTCACACCACACAAACGAATGGCGTGCCTATTAAAGTGGTCTTTGTGCGTAATCGAAATAAAAAGAGCGAATGGTTAGCGATTTTAAGCACTGATTGTACTCTTAGTGATCAAGAAATTATTCGTATTTATGGGATGCGCTGGGACATTGAAGTCTTTTTCAAAACAACAAAATCTCTTTTGAAACTTCAAAAAGAGTTCCGAGGTTGTTCGTATGATGACTTAATTAGTCATACAACCATCGTATTCGCACGATATATTATTCTCTCGTGGCAAAATCGATGTAGTACAAACGAGAGAACACTTGGCGACATGTTTTTATGAATTATGTGATGAAGTTAGTGATCTCGATTGGGCTGTGGCACTTCAGCAGTTGATGGGCTTTTCTAGAGGGAAAACTTCCTATGCTTTAATGGAATTGAGATGGTGTAAGCGTCAAATAAAGCACACATAGATAATAGAGGCCATCCATGTGTGTATTGCAAACGAAAAGTACATAAGATTGCAATGAAAAAATACACAGTCCTGATTTATTCATAGAAATTCTCAAATAACTAAATCACGCTTATGTATCAAGCAGTTCAACTCAATTAATGATGCATGAAATAAATGAAAAAAGAATCCATTTCTGCTAGAGTTAAAAGTACGACCAAATAACCTACAGAAAGGATTCTTCTAATGGCTACTTTACCGCAAATCACGCTAAAATTCAATCGTCAAATTAAATTATCTAATGATGGAGGTTCTCTTTCTTCTAATACGGGTGAATTCATTTATAGAGAATTCGATGAGAAAATCGGTTTTACAAAAACGATAATGAAACATCTACACTTAAATGATAAAAGTCTCTACCATCTTTACTCGAATGAAAATTTAATTAGGCAAAAGATTTATCAAATGATTGCTGGATATGCTGTAGACGATGCTGCTGACCATTTAACGAATGATCCTGTTTTTACAAAAGTCGTAGGAACAGACACTTTAACTTCTCAACCTAGTTTATCCCGACTTTATACAAGGTTTGATAACGGTTCAGTTGGACATTTAAATGATGCGAATCAAGAACTTTTAGATAAAGCGCATGAATATAGAGAGTCAAAGGCGCTTATTATCGATTTGGATTCAACCCATTCTGATACGTTTGGAGACCAAGAATCGGTAGCTTATAATACCCATTATGGAACAGTAGGTTTTCATCCATTAGTTGCCTTTGATGGGATGACTGGTGATTTTCTAAAAGCTAAGTTGCGCCCTGGAAATGTTTATACTTCTAATGGTGTCAGGGACTTTGTTGAGCCTATCATTAAACATTACAATGAAAAGTTCCCAGAAACCACTCCATTTATTCGTGGAGATAGTGGCTTTGCTGTCCCAGAGCTATACGATTTGTGTGAAGCTGAATCCGTCTATTATGTGATTCGCTTGAAATCCAATGCTATATTGCAACGACTTGCGGATAAATACCAACCATCGACTGCACCAACTGACATTTCACAAGCTGAATATTATTTTGATGAAACAGAATATCAAGCAAAATCATGGTCTAAACCAAGAAAGATAACCATTCAGTCGGTTCGTCCAGCGGGAGAATTGTTTTTTACACATTCTTTCTATGTCACGAATCTCATTGATGCGTTCACGCCAAACACTATTGTTCGTACATACCAAAAAAGAGGCACGATGGAAAACTATATCAAGGAAGCCAAAAATGGTTTTTATCTAGATAAAATGGACAGTCATTCTTTCCAAGTAAATGAAATAAAAATGATGTTAAGTCTATTAGCCTATAATCTTACGAATTGGCTACGAACGCTGTGCTTTCCAGAAGGACAAAAAACCATGCAAATTGAAACCATACGTACAAGAATTATTAAGGTTGCCAGTAAATTGGTGAAATCGGGACGATCGTTCTATTTTAAGTTGTCCTCTAGTTTTGTGTACCAAGATTTCTTTTAGAAAGTTTTAGGGGGGGTTCAATCGTTAAAACTAGAGTGAAACCTATTTTCATTCCAATTTTTAAAGCAAATTCAAGTCCAAGGGAGAAGTCTGCCCAAAATCAGGGAGTTTTTAGGATCTTTTGTTTTTAATCCGTCATAACCTAAAATTACAACTTAATTGATGCTGGAAAAACAAAATACTGATATTTAGTTTCAGTTTCCGACTTTGCTTGGAAGTATGAATAATTCAGGTTACCTATGCTAATATGAAAATATATAAAAACTAATGATACGTTCCAGCGAGCACTAGAAATTCCCAAAAAACTTTAGTTTTATTTATTAAATATCACTAGCGTCGCATTAAAATATTTTCGTGTAATACTAAATACAGAATTTTCTGTATTTAGTATATTCCCATAAAAAAATCCTTTATAATGGTTGGTGGTAGTAACCTATCCAAATCCAATATAAAGGACAAAAGTCATGGATAAGTCTACACGAAAAATATCATTTACACAATGGTTAACGCCTATTAATCAAACTTTATTTGAAGAACAGGTGAAAACATATCAACTGAATCACTATACAAAAAAGCTACATATGGATTCATTTATGTCATTACTGCTTTATGCTCCACTTCATGAAACTGAAAGCTTACGAGCACTCAGTGATGCTGTTTTCTCAGATGATTTACAACAAGCAATTGGGTTAGAATCCATTAGTTTTTCACAGCTAGGAAGAAAGCTAAATCAGATCCAACTGCTTTCTTTCAAACGATTTTTCTGGATTTAGTTGCTAAGATTCATGAAAAAACAAATTTTCAAAAACGAAGAAAAGGAACAACACCCTTAAAGATCATTGATTCTAGTACATTGCTATTAAATTTAACGAACCATCAATGGGCTGAATTTCGTAAAACAAAGTCAGGTGTCAAGCTACATTGACGACTTGTGTTTATGGAAAAAGGTCTTTCCTATCCAGATCAAGCGGTTCTTACCAATGCAATTGAACATGACCGTGGACAACTAGAGGTTTTGATCGACGACAAAGTCTGCATGTATGTTTTTGATCGGGGCTATCTGGATTATGAACGATTCGATCGTATGACAGATGATGGTTACTTTTTTGTTTCACGCTTGCGAAAGAATGCGGTGGTAAGAGTGCTTGAGACTTTTCGACTTCCAGCAGTATCTAACGTATTATCAGACGAAATGGTTGTCATCGGAACATCGCAAAATCGTTCAGAAAACGTATTTCGTAGATTGAAACTATTAGATACAAAAGGAAATGAGCTAACTTTACTCACCAATCGCTTTGATTTAGACGCTGATGAAATAGCCGAGATCTATCAATCAAGATGGGCAATTGAACTATTTTTCAAATGGATGAAACAACATTTAAGTATTAAAAAGTTTTATGGGCGTAGCGAGCAGGCTGTTCACAATCAAGTGTATCTGGCAATGATTGTGTATTGCCTAAACGTTTTAGCTCAACTGAACATGGCGCCCATCATATATTTGGGTTCAAAAAATTAAAGGGAAAGGCGTCCCGTAAAGCTTCTTAGTCACTGTTGCCCTTGCCATTAGCTATCGTAAAAAAATGGATGTTTACTACCTTAACTTAGGTGTTTCAACTTTTTTGTTTTGTACCTAAAAATGTAGTCTGAATATTCAAATATTATTTATGCGACACTATTGAAATAATATAAACAATAAAAAGTATTAATTTTATATCACAAATCTTTTGAAGGATACAAATACATCATGAAATTGGTAGTTAAAATATCATTTCCCATAAAAAAACACTCAGAATGTTTAACTTCTGAGTGTAATAAAATCAATATATAATTGTTCAACAATCGCGCCCGTTTGTTATACAATATAAGCTTTAAAAATCATCAAATTTTTTCTTTGCTTTTTGTTTTAATTTAAAACCAAATCGACTTGTATGCTCATCATTTTTCACAAGTAATTGATACGCAGAAAGCACTGTGATAATACGAAGTAATATATATAAACCAAAAGCTATTAGAACCACAAAAATTGGGTAATAAGGAACCAAGACTCCCATATCTAACTTTTTCTCCAAGGCAAAGGCTAAAAACCCTATTGCCAGTAAACCGGCACCAATCACCATCATTACTGAATATTTTCCTTTAAAGTTCTCATATCTCCCTGCTAGCTCTTTAAAGTAATTTGAATCAAACAATAAAACTTCCTTTTTGAGAACTGTGTATTGTCCTTGATCAAAACCTAATGTTGCAAAAGAAACAATCCCTAATGCTGCAATAACAATAATTAAAAATACTCCTAATACTGAATTTTTCCCTAAAATAAAATAAGGTTCAAAAGCCAAGGTAAAAAGACCAAAACCCAATGCTATGTGCCTGGCGGTTTTTTGTGTACTTAACAAAAAAGCTTCTGCCATCTCCCTGCTAACATAATAACCTTCTTTTTCCTCATTGTTCTCAACGGAATCCTTCAATAAGTAATCAATGGATACCTCAAAGATATTTCCAATCATCAAGAGCTTTTCTGTTTCGGGAAATCCCTGACCATTTTCCCATTTGCTAATTGCTTGTCTTGAGGTGTTTAGTTTTTCAGCTAAAGTCTCCTGAGAAAACCCCTTTTCTTTTCTAAGCTTAAAAAGTTTTTCACCAAACATTCCCTTCAACTCCTTGCATTTTGTTAGTTTTAGTGTATAAAAACATTGCTGTTATTTCTATCACATGGGGAATGCACATTGTCACCTTGTGGTTGCATTGTTGTTATATCGTGTATTTTAAAGTTTTTTTCTCATGCCACTCTTAAACAATTTATTTATTCAAATATAAATCATAGTAAAAAGAGAGATCTTTTATCCCCTTTTTTACTTCCAATAAGTCCGTTCAAATTATTGTTTTTCCTACATATAATTGTTTAACAATCAATTTGGCCCGTTTGCTGAATATCAGTCTCTTACTTATAGTTTAACATAAAAACAATTTTTTTCTAAAATCGATAGAAAAAAAGCACTGCGAAATACAGTGTTAAGTTGGACTGAAAATGGTTTTAATCTGATATATTCATGGTTTCGGTGGAAAGAGAAAATGATTTACTGTATTTCAAACTTCTTACGCTTCTTGTAAACGATAATCTACACGTCCATAAATCACACACCAAAAAACAAGCATGCTTTCTCCATTTTTATCACGTATCAATTTTCCATGAGGAAAAAACGGAAAATCTTCAATCCAATCCATTACTTTTGCTTCATTTCCTTCCATAAAAATCACACACAACCATATTTTGGGCAGTAAAAAAATCATGACAGATAAAATTTGTCATACGTTAGTTTTGTTATTTATAAAACTTCAGCAATACCATCCATAATATATTCCGCACATGGTACAGCAATCGCATTTCCAATTGCTTTATATCTAGCATAATCACTAATCGCTTCACCTTTGTTCCCTAAAGCTGTCCAGCCCTCTGGTAAACCCATTAAACGTTCACATTCTAATGGCGTAAGTTGTCGAATATAGCCTTCTTTTTCTTTCCCTTCGTACCAGAAAGAAAAGTTATTGACTGATCCCGCTAACAAAGTAGGGAAGGGATCGTTTGTCTTTCCGAAACTTCCATGAAATCCTTTTTTGTTTCTTTCTTTGGCTGTACTTCGCATGCGTCTCTCTTGAAAGGGTCGGACGATGTGTATTTTATTTGACGCTTACATTTTAAGAATATAAAGTGTTGAAAGTTCACTAATAAAATTACATTTTATAGATATTTTATAACAAATATAAGTAAAATTATGTTAAACTTTAGATAATGAGTTTTTCAATAAATTCATTATCTAAATTAGGAGGAATTATAGTGGGTAAGAAATTTCTAAGTTTGATGGTTATATTTAGTCTAGTTGTGGCAATGATGACTCCATTTTATCCGACAGTACCGCTGAATCATTAGGGGGGTAAAATCATCACCAACAACTCGTATAAACGCATTTTTTCGTAGTCGTGAAAGGAAAAAGTAACCATCATCGGTCATGCGATCAAAGCGTTCGTAATCGAGATAACCACGATCAAATACATACATGCATGCTTTGTCATCTACTAAGACCTCAAGCTGATTGCGATCGTGTTCTTTTGCATTAGTAATAACGGCATTTTCGGGATAAGATAATCCTTTTGCCATAAATACGAGTTTTAGATGCACTTTCACACCCGCTTTTGTTTTGCGGAATTCGGCCTATTTATGATTGGTTAAATTCAATGGCAATGTAGTTGAGTCAATGATTTTCAGAGGCATCACAAGCTTTGTATAATGTGTTTTCACATGAATCTGAGACACTAAATCAAGGAATAACCTCTGAAATATATCTGGATTCAACCCGTTTAAGCGACGAGACAGCTGGGAAATACTAATCGATTCAAGATCAATTTCATTTTGAAGTTGATCATCGAAAAGGCAATCATTTAGTTGATGTAAACTCTCCACTTCTTCTAGTTGTGCAAAGAGCAACAACTTTAGAAATGACTCTGTCGTTAATTTCTTCGTATAGTAATCTAATTTTATCGTTTTCACATTTTCTTCAAATAATTGAAGATTTATTGATGAAAACCATTGTCCAAATGAAGTTTTTCGTGTAACCTTATCCATGAGATTTGTCCTTTATTAGTGGATTTGGACGGGTTACCACCTGACTATATCCATTATAAAGGACTTTTTCTTTGCATCATAGTAAATTAGTGAAAATTGTGGGTATTTTTAATATTTAGTTTCAATTAATGCAACGCTAATGAGATTCTATTAATAAAATATGAGTCTACATTCAAAACTCAATTTTAAAAAATATTAGGAGACTACGGAAATGAAGAAGATAATTACATTAATGGTAAGTACAGTGTTTGCCATCTTTTTTGCAATGGGAACTGTTTCAGCATCTTCCGAGATGTTATCAAGTGATGGGAACAAAGAATTTCTTAAGGTTCAAATATTGAAATCTATACAGGAGGAATATCCTAATGCCCAATTTATTGAAAAAGCAGAAATACCAAATCAATCAATAGTTCCATTTCAGGGAGCTGCTTCTCCATTAACTTCTTTGAATGTATATGCTGCTATATCTACCATTTATCCTCAGTATGAATACTTTTCAGAAAATCAACTGGCATCTATTGAGGATCATGGTGGAGATGAAATGTATATTGTTACAAGGGAAATTGGTTATAGTAGTAATACATCAAGAATTGCACAAATGGATGGTGTAAATATATCTATGTTAATGCAGCAAGACATCGATTTAAATGGTGATAACATTGTTGATGGCGTATTTAGATGGTGGGATGCAAGTGGGTATGAAAAGGGTAAATTTACTTATCAAGCTACATCTATCAATTATCCTTGGAATACAATGAATACATGGATGAATATTAGATAACTAAAGTTGAGGGGGAATTAATATGGATATCAATAAAATTGTTACAACACCATTATCTGTAAATTTCACTACTTCAAAGAAAGTACACACTGATACTAATAATTTGTTTAGCATCGAAACACACACAGGGACGAAAAATATATCTTCATTAGAAATAAAAACGGCGAAAACTTTGAAAACCCTCTCTGAAAAATACGATATTACTAATGCTACATTTCAGGAGCTTAAAAAGATTAGTTCAGCCTTGTATAAAGCCGACGAAATATCCCTAAAAGAACACGCCCTCATAACTTTTGACCTTGGTAGGGCTACGGAATCTATTAAACAAGATATACCTAGCGTATCCCATAACTTCACTATGTATGCTACCAAGGCAAATAAATCAGGGGAAAGGAATTGGATAAAGGAATTCCAAGCAAGGGCGGATCAGGCATTTGGTTACGGTAATATCATTGGAGCTCAAGCAAATCTAAGTATAGTAGCCATTTTACAAAAATTAAAACACTAGACTGATACTGTTTCACCCCATATATCACTACCATTGTATTAACGATAATATAATGGTAGTGATATAACTTTATAAAAACCAACGAGTAGACATAGGCAAGAAATCGCTAACTTGCTTTGGTTTCTCATTTTGTTTCAACCTTTTAAATTCCTCCTTCGCTTTCGAACTATATTTTTTGTTTTTCCGTTTTGTTTCATTTTCGCCTTTCACAATATTACTTCGCTTCTTCTTTTCCATTTGCACCGCTTCAAATTGTTCTTTTGAAATGATTGCTGGGTGATTGTTTTCAGATACATAATGTTCTTGATGTTCTCCGGCATTGAGCAGTCTAACTACACCGATATATTTTTCATTGCTCAGCATGACATCAATCGTTCGTTTACTCCACTTTTCTTTCCCTGTTGGTGTTTTTATTCCTAACTTCTCTAACTCTCTTTTTATACCTATGATGCTTAAGCCACGTAAATATAAGTCATAAATCAATCGAACATTTCTAGCTTCTTCATTCTTTATAATCAACAGACCATCTTCATCATTTTCGTAGCCATAGCATTTTCCGTTGTACAGTTTAGACGTTCCTTGGGCGGTATGACATTTATACCCATTCAATATTTTCACTGCGAGATTCATTTTCTGCTTGCGCAATGGATTCGATAATGGAAATCATTAAAGCACTATCCGTATCAGCTGTATCTAAGCCTTTTTTTTCAAAAATAACACGTACTCCAAGTTCCCTTAGTTTGTTCAATCCTTCAAGCACTTCAACCGTATCTCTACCAAATCTACTGATATTTTTGGTTATAATGATTTCTATATTTTTTCCTTCACAATCTTTTATTAGACGATTAAATGATTTGCGGTTAGACTTCGCTTTTCCTGAAGCAATGTCTATGTATGTATCAACAAGTAACCAATTAAGGTGTTAATCTAGTTAAGGCAGATACTTGGGTTGTTAAGCTATTCAATTGTTCCATACTATTGGAACTTACACGACAATAAATGCCTACTGGTTTTTCACGTTTAATAGGTTTTGGCGGAATAAAGTGAATTCTACGTTGATCAGACATCCCCTTACCTCCTGGCACTTATGTTCTTACATTCATTTAGACTAATCACATCTAATATCTTTTCTCACTATATGATTAGTCTAAATATAGCACATTTTATTCCATACATCTATCCTGTCAACTCCCCTACCAAAAATCTATTTTATTAACTCAACCCCCATTTTCAGTCTTTCTAAAGCCAATAACAAAAAGGGCTCCACCTGTTTATTCATATAAAATAAACTTAAACCTTGCTATATCAATGCTTCAATTGCCGATGTATTTATTCCCTAGACATCAATGCCACCAACTCGACATGTGTCGTTACTACTATGTGAACACAATTTATTATCCTCGTTGACTGTATGTGAACACAATTCGTTAGATGTTTTTGTGTTTTCTTTTTTCGCATTTCTTCTTGCAGGTTTAAATTTTTCACCATCGAGACTATTACTTAAACCTGTTTTATATACAAATGTAATCATAGCAGGATCTTTATTTCCATCTTCATCTACTCCAGCTACAATTACCTTGTCAACGACACTTTCAAATACATATCGATCAAACGTATCAATCACTTCATTTTGTTCCAATACTTTTTTGAAAGCTAACAAGCGTTTTTTAATATCCTTCTCTTCTTCCAAATTTGATAAGGACTTTTCTCTTGTTTGCACCTTTTCATTAATCTCCTGCATGAGTGCATTGTACTTTTCTTCGTACGTTTCCTTATCGATGATTTCCTCTAATCTCATGTCCACTAATTTATTCTTTTTGTTTTCCAATCCTTGAATTTCTTTTTCTGTTTTAGATATTTTTTTATGAAACGTATTGGAACTCAATGTTTCTTCCATGCGTTGCAAAAATTCTTCCAAGACATCTTTGTTATTATTACACATAATTCGACAACTTTCTAGAAAGGCTTTTTCAATGGCTTCTTCGGGTATTCCTTTACTGTCTGGACAGAACTTTTTTCCCTTTTTTGTACTTGTAACGCACTACCAAATCGTTTTGCTATATTTTGTTGAACTATGCCATCTGCGTCTTGTTAATGTACTTTCGCAGTAACCACAATCAATCATACAGCTAAACGCATATTTACGACTATACTTCTCTCGCTTCCCATCATTATTTTCTACTGTATTTCGTCCGCGATTTCTTCTCATCCTGATTTCCTGTGCTTTATCAAATATTTCCGCACTGACAATTGGTTCATGGTGATTTCGTAAATAGTACTGATCTTCCTCACCTAAGTTTTCTAATCGACGTTTTGAAATAGGATCTAGTGTAAAAGTTTTTCCCATTAAAATATCGCCTTTATATTTTTCATTCTTGATAATTCCAAGTACAGTTGTTTCTGCCCATGTTGGAGTACCTCTCTTTGTTTTGTAGCCTAAATTCTCTAACTCCCTTGAGATGATACTACCACCAGCTCCCTCAACATACCTTTGGAAAATATAACGAACTATTTCAGCTTCTTTTTCATTAATCGAAATACTTTTATCTTCTGGATGATAGTCATAACCAAGACACCCTTGAAAACCGACCAACTCTCCACGTTGCATTTTCATCTTTAATCCTTTTTTAACATTAGCAGAGATATTTTCTACTTCCTGTTGAGCAACTGAACTTAAAACAACAAGTAACAATTCACCATCCATTGTCAGTGTATTGATTTTTTCATCTTCAAAATATACGGCTATATCTCTTTCTTTTAACATACGAACATACTTCAACGTATCTAATGTATTCCTTGCAAATCTAGATATTGATTTCGTAATTACCATGTCAATATCTCCATTCATACAATCATTGATCATACGTTGAAAATCTTCACGTTTCGTTACTTGTGTACCTGTGATCGCTTCATCCGCATAAATATCAGCTAACACCCATTCAACATTTTTCTGAATTAAATCAGAGTAATAAGAGACTTGTGATTTATAGCTACTTAACTGATCTTCTGAATCTGTACTTACCCTACAATACGCTGCCACCCTAAGCTGTTTTATTTCTTTTCCACGTTTCTGGTTGGCTAAGTTACTATTGGCACGAATCACTTCTACCTTTGACATAACAGTTCCTCCTTTTGTGTTCCTATCTACTTTCTATTGTATCGCCAATAGAAACACAATTCAGCCTGTAATATCAGAAATGATGCCATATTCTTTCATTAATTTATTTTTCACCATGTAATATTCTTTCTCAGTAATCAATTTACGGGTTAGCAGTTGTTTTAACATAGCAATTTGCATACTATAAAGAATCAAATTCTGTTTCAAAAAACACGCCCCCTTATAATCAATTAAAAATCAGACGGCTGTCGGTACAGCTCCACGGGAATTTCACCCCTGCAAGTATTCCTTCCAGCTCTACTCATAGCTTGCGACGCTTCAAACGCTCGAACCATGACGGTAGAGGAGTATCATTATCCTATCTGATGAGTTATCGCCAGCAATCCACCACGATTACATTAGATTCATAGATAATCGCTCGTTTCTATAGAAAGTCATGGCGTATGAATCAAATGGCTCTGCATCAGTAGAACGTATCTGATTTTCAGTTTATAATGCACGGCGTTATCTTCCGTGCTTTCTTTGTCAAAGAACTAATATATGATTAATGAAAGGGAAAACCTAACCATGTAATCAAATCTTGAAAGCTAAAATGGCTTGCATAAGCTTCGAACGTAAACGATCATGTGTGTCTACATCAATGCCCCAATACATATTGCCACGCTCATCATAAAGTTTACGCATGGACAAACTTGCCATATAGCTTCCATAATGCAAAATAACGTATTTCATCGCTTCTGGCTCACCCTTATTTGCAGCCAATATAATTGGATATGGTAATAAACCACGTTCGTTGTCTTTTGTGTTAGCATCAATCATCCCAGTCATCTGCATGTTCCTCCAAAAATCGCTTTAACCTTTTAAAAGAGCTTGTCCGTCTATACTGAGCAGTACTACGAGGAATTTCTAGTAGTTCAGCAATTTCTACATCTGATTTATCAAAAAAATAGTATAGTAGGACGGTCTTAAGCTTTTCTATTGGCAAAGTACGTAATGCTTCAGCAAGTAATTTTGGAGTGAGTTTCTTTCCAGCCACTTGTAGACTTTCTCCTTCTTCTCCCTCATATTGCTTGTCTAAGGTATAAAGTTGATTTTCCTCTTGTGGTGTTAGATCCGAAAAGGTCATCTCCTTTGTTAACCGTTGTTGCATTTCGTTATAAATATTGATTGCTTCATTCTTCAATACTCGTTTACAAAAAGCATTAAAAGCACAACGTATTTGCCATTCGGTACGATCTGGTTCTATCATGCATTTCCTCTCCCTTTGCAACTGCAAAGGTGGGTGATAATTTCCCCTCTCATAACCTTCAACAAGATTTTTTATAAAATGCCAAAAAAATCAGTACTTTTATTAAAAAATCCCAACTGAACTTCAGCCAGTTGGGCATAAACTTTTAAATATTTCATTAGGTACTGTAACTCGATAGACTGGAAAACTCGCCATTTCATAGTGCATTAAAATTTCTCTTAAAACATTGAATGGTACATAGTCAGTTGAGAAATTAATATACATGGAGATTTCCTCCTTTTAACCGCTATATCATTAAATTAGAACAAACTTAATACACCTCTAAAATATTAATTTTTAGAGAAACCAACCATTTTCAGCATGTTTATTTTGATTAATTTATTCTACATCTAATTTACAACTCAACAACGGCTTTTCATTACTACTTTTTTGGAAAAAGTGTATAAGACCACGAATAAATAAAATCAGCTATAAAAACAATTCCCCAAATTACTCCAATCCCCAAGGTTACATCATTAGGATAAGGTGATTCTTCGGCTATTCCTTTATTTATCCATGAAAAATTACTTAAATACATTTTTATTTCTGAAATACTTTCTGTACCCACCAGCCAAAAAATAGCTTGAACTGATACAAATATAAGTAAATGTATAAAAGATGAAAGACGATACTTTTTTGCAATATATTTAGGATTATTATTTCGATTTATAATTTTATAATCTTTATCCGACAATAATTCAATACCACGTAATGTACCAATCTTTTTACGCATCCAGCGATCCAATTTCATAAAATCGAATATGCCAAATGTACACGCATAAATGATGAAAACAAAAATAACAATTTGGAAGGTTGAAATTTCACCCGTTTGCGAATAGACATATAGCCCAAGCGCCCCTTCAATTATTAACATAAAGAGGAAGATAAAAATAAACATAATACTAAGTCTAGATTTATCAAAAAAATATCGAAATATACCAAATAAAACTAGCAATCCAAATGACAAAAATTCTATGAAAATAAACAGTTCCCAATTATATTTAATAATTAAATCCATAAAAATCTTCCTTTTTCTTTTTAATAAATTAGTTTAAACAACGATAATAGTATTTAAGGGAACACCCTGAGATATTTATGAACGATTTCTATTTTCAATTTGATGTATCCAATTTAAATCTGCTTCTAAATGTAAGAGCGTACCACTTATTAATAAATATTTATCTTCTTCACCTTTAATAAGTAACTCAGTCTTTAATTTAGTCAACTCCATTACATCTTTCATTATTAGTGCTTTTTGTTGATCAAGCATAATATTTTCCTGATCAAAATGAATTTTGCGAGCACAACTCCATTTGAAATGGAACTCGTCTCTAGTAGAAGAGTATGGTACAGGCTCTAACAACCATCTTGTTAATTCTTTTTCACCTTCCGACTCTAACTTATATAACTTTCTTTCTTGATCATCAATTCCTGCCGACGAAACAAGTTGGTCACGAATTAGACGATCAAGAGTAGTATATATTTGACCAGGATTAATTTTACCTTTGATTCCTAAAAGAGACTCTAACTCAACTTTTAATTCATATCCATGATTTTCTTGTTGGAATAGCAGCGTTAATATTCCATATTTTACTGACATGTTTTCTCAACCTTCTTTGAGTGATGATAAAATATTTGTTTTACTAGCTGTCGTACTGGCAATCCAAGATGCAAAGAGACTTAGTAAAAGACCAGCAATCAATGCTACCCCAATATTATTAATAGGCATCTGAAATGATATAAAATCCCCTAAAAGCTTTGATTTACTAATTACGTAGAGTAAAATCATACCTGATACTACTCCTCCAATAACTCCTGCTAAACCTATGAGTAAACCTTCTCCAATCACCATTTTCCTTACTTGCTGTCTAGTAAATCCAATAGCTCTCATTGTTCCAATTTCGGATGTACGTTCCAAGGTATTCATCAAAAGAGTATTAGCTGTACCAATGCTTGCTAGAGCAATAATTAGGAAGAGCATGATTAATATTAATTCGTTCATACCAGACAGCGCAGAGGTAGTTGATTTAATTTCATCTTCGACTGTTTTAACTTTTGAAAGGTGCCCATTGAAATCTTTCCATAACTGATCCCGTAACTGCTCACCGTTATATTTATTGTTTAATGTTAGTAGCATATCAAAGCTATTTTTCCAACCGAATTCATTATTTAAATGCCCCTCATCCATAAAACCAACATATCCTGAATAATGTGAGGTATCTACGACATCAATAACTTTAATTTTTTGTTTACCTGAAGGAGTATTTACATTCATGTATTCTCCAACTTTTCCACCCCATTCATCAAAAGCTCGTTTACCAAGCAGAATAGTTGGTTCCTCTTGTAAGTCTAGATATAGTGAATCTTTTCCTGAATCTTCAAATAAAGCAGGCCCATTATCATTGATGGCAAAAATAGAAAATTGCCTATCCTCTTCATTAATAGTTTTCCATGTAATAGGTGTCGCTTCTGTTAAAGGGACAACATTTGCAATAGAATCATAAGAAAATAAAGTTGTTATATCCTCACTAGACCAAGGAGCTTCTGAAGTAATTCTTATATCGCCTCCATACGTATTCCTAATTTCACTCTCATAACCTTCAGGTGCTGATTCTATAACAGAGCTTAACAATAAAATTACTGCTATCCCTATAGCAAGTATAGCGGAAGTGTTGGCATTTCGATTTAACTGCTTCGTAAGGTTGTGGGTAGATAATATTCCTGAATAGCCGAGAAATACTTTGAAAATAGGTTTAAAAATTTTACTTATTCCTTTTAACAAGAATGGGAACAGTAAAATAATACTTGCTAAAATAGCTAAATAGGAAACAAAATGATCAATAAATATAAAAGTAAGTAACCCCACTCCAACAATACCTCTAAATACATATTGTCTTTTTAATGAGTCTGTATGATTCCCCATTTTTAATGTTAAGAGAACTGACGTTTTTCCAGCATTATATATAGGAAATAAGGAAAAAATAATTGGGAATCCAATTCCTATTACTATAGCCACTACTGTAGGTATTTTCCAATTTAGAGTGTAAACCATATCAAAATCAAACACACTGAGTAACGTTTGCATAAAAATATCACCAAGCCAAATACCAATTGGTATCCCAATAATGGTACCAATTAATGACATTAGTATTACTTCAATTAGAACAAGCTTAGAAATAGAGGCTTGCAGATAACCAAAGCTTTTCATTATTGCAAATTCCTTTTTCCTCTCCATCACACTTGTATAAATCATATTAAAGACAATGAAGCCACTAATGAGCATTGATAAACCAGCTATTAAGTAAAAGAATGTATAGAGTCCCCCAATATCATTACTTTGTCGATCATCCGCGACAACTGGTTGAATATATACATTTGTATCCTTAAGTTCTTGCTGTAATGATTGAAAGAGTTGTTCTCCTTCTTCATTTGTTTGAAGTCTTATATAAGAAAGTTCATTATCCATACTTGTCCACTCTCTTAACATGCTAAGTGGTGCCATTACTCTAAAGCTGGCAGACTTAGCACCTTCCCAATTACTTGGACTTGCAAGTAATTGGGTATACTCAACAATTGCAGAAATTTTAGCTTCTCCCAAATTACTAAACTGAATGGTATCTCCAACTTTTTTGTTTAATAGATTGGCTAGAACATCCGGTATTATCAATCCCTCATTGTCTAAACTACCTTCAATAACAGGAAGTTTTAATAAAGAGCTATTTTGATCATTTACACCTGTTATTCGTACGGACCGTTGATTCAATGATTTATCGCTCAGGTCAATGAATGCTTGTTTATCAAGTACAAACAATGATTCAGTAACCATTGTATTGTTTAATTTGGCTGAAACATTATCTTCTGAAAAAGTTTGTTCATCGCTTAAAAGCCAATAATCAGCATTTGCTACATACATCTGTTCATAGTACTTAAAAACTTCATTTGTTGTTTTATCTGCAATCAGCATAGATGTAATAAAAGCGACACCAATAATTATCCCAAGCAATGAAAAGAAAAATCTTTTTTTGTTTAGTGTTACGTTACGCCATGAAATTCGCCACATATTTAGCATAATCTTCTTCCTTTCTAGAAATTATTTGATCGATTACCCCGTCTTTGAACAGAATAATTCGATCCGCAAACCCAGCGGCGAAAATATCATGAGTAACCATGATAATTGTTTGATTGTATTCTCTATTGAATTTTGTAATTAAACCTAGAATGTCCTCGGCTGTATTCCTATCTAAATTTCCTGTTGGCTCATCTGCCAATAATACTGTTGGTTTGCTAACCAATGAACGAGCTATAGCCACGCGTTGCTGTTGGCCCCCACTAAGCAAATTAGCTCTTTTACGGCCTAGTCCTTTCAATCCAACAGAATTTAATAACTCTAAAATTACTTGTTTCTTTTCTTTTGTTAAATTTCCATCGGCGTGAAGAGGAAAAGCAATATTTTCTTCTACACTAAGGTTAGGTAGTAATTGATAGTTTTGGAATATAAAACCTATATTTTTCCTACGAAATATTGTTCTTTCCTTTTCCGTCATATTATTTAAATAATTATTATTAATAATAATATCTCCTTCAGTAGGTACATCAAGGCCACCTAAAAGTTGGAGTAATGTACTTTTTCCAGATCCACTTGGCCCCATAACAGCTACAAATTCTCCTTCTTGAATTTGTAAACTAACGTCTTTTAATACTTTAGTTCTTTCTTGTCCTTGCAAAAATTCTTTTTTAAGATTTTTAACTTTAATCACTTTATCAAACCTCCTAATTTCAATATTATTATATACTAAGTATATAAGAATTCAAAGGATATATCTTTATAAAGGTTATTAAATTCATAAAATACTTTTATTCCAATGATATTCCTCACTTTACATATATACTAAGTATTTAGAGTAGATCTTAAATACAGGGTTCAACGGCCCTAAATAATGGAAAAAGGAGTGTTCATAAAATGTCCACGTAAATAAGTGAAAGTTTTAACGATTTTATCTAACAATCATCCAGTTAATATCTTTTTCTAAATAAAGGATATGTTGTGAGATTTCCATTGTTTTTGTCGTTTCATTTAAATACTTCACTGATAACCAAACTTTTATCTGTTCTCCAGATTGTTGGACCATAGGGTTAATCAACTCAGAAAATATATAGTCTTTATTAATTGAAGGTAAGACACCATCCTTTACATAATAAGCAAGTTCCTTCTCAGTTGCAGTCGGATAAAACGTAAAAAACGTCTCCAAAAACTCCGTTACCTCTTGCGTCGTATCAGAATCTACTGTACCATTACTTTCAGGTTGCTCTGGTTCATAATCTGATTTATTCGGCGTGTTCCATAAAGTAGGATTTTGTGTAATAATTAAGTTACCTACATTATCTTGATGAAGCAAGATCCGATAAGTAGAACTGAGTTTTTCGCTATTCTTATCTTCCGTAATATTTTGCTTTACCGTATAAACAACCGCATAAGCATCATTATCTTCTTGTGATACTGACCAAATATCAATATCACTGACACTCGAACTAGTAGGAATATCTGCTCTTACTGTATCAGAATTTAAAGCATGCAATTCCTCTGTTAGATAAAGACTTAATTTTTCTTCTCGTCGTTCAATCGATTCTTTGTTGTTTTGCCACGTATAGTAATCTTTCACAAAATTTTTCGTAAAGCTTTCAATCGCACTTGTGTCCACAAGCTTTGTTTCAGTCACTTCTTTTTCATGAACGGTATGTTGGTCAATTGCCGTAAAGTTCTTATAAATCCCAAAGACTAGGCTACTAATTAACACAATCCACAAAACTGTGACGGATTTCTTACGTGTGCCAACACTTTTTACTTTTGTTTTCGATGACTTTGTTTCCGATGTTTGTTTTCCCTTTTTTTTAAATACGTTTTTCATCTATTCCAACCCTTCCTATTGTTTAATTCGGCCAGCTCCAATTAGATGCTTTTGCCAATAAGCAGTCGTTAAGTCTGCATAGCCAATCGGATCACCTGCGTTATACATTTGATTATCTCCAAGATAAATTCCAACATGAGTAACATACGTTCCAGCATTATACGTTGAATGGAAAAACACTAAATCACCTGGCTTTGCTTCAGACAAAGAGATATGTTCTGTAAAGTCATATTGTTGTTGGGCTGTTCTTGGCAAATTAATTCCTGCTTTTTGGTAACTCCATTGCGTAAGTCCACTACAATCAAATGAAGTGCTTGGATTATCCCCACCAAATACATAAGGATAACCTTCGTACTTCAAGGCTTCATCCATCACTAGCTGAACAATATCACCATCAAATTGTGGGGAGTGAAAGTATTGATTAACTAAATCAACATAAAACATGTTGCCATACAGGTATCGCCAACCACCGTTCTTTTTTACCGCAATTGGGTTAGAGTAAGTCGTTTTACTTCCACCTGAATGTTCCTTCGCAAAACTTTGTGCTAAGTCAAAACTATATTGGTTTCCTCTTTGTGCGACATAATCAATGAAACCACCGCCATAGTTATAGGCTTGTATAACTGTATTTCCATCTACTCCCTTAGATTCCGCGGATTGTATTAAATCGGCAAAGTATTTTACTCCTTGTTTTATAGATGCTTCTTCCGAATCTAACGTATTGGGCGGTAATCCCATGGATTCACTGGATTGCATTACGTCAACTAATCTTCCACCACTTTCCACTTCCATAATTGCGAGTAATGTTGATACATATTCACTGACGCCATATTCTTGCGCATATTTTTCTACTGTTGAGCGATATTTTAATACATCTGCTGAAACCGAAACACTTCCACCACTTTCCATATCAGAATAATTTCCTCCTGATGAATCATCGTCATTAGAAATGAAAAGTGCTACAAAAACCAACAAGCCAAAAAAGAGTAGAAAGCCTACTCCATACGTAATGAGCATTATTTTTAATCGCATAACTTTCATTGACGTCCCCTCCTATGCATAGGCGCAGAACGTTTCTGAAGCTTTCTTTTCTTCATTACTTTGATTGGTTTATCTGGGCGCTTCATCACTTTTTGTATATTTTGTTTACCTTCTATTTCAGGACGTTCTTTATAAACTGATACTTTTCTATTCAATTTCGACTGTTTGAATTGATCCTGCATTTCAGGGGTTAAATATTCTTGAGCATTTGTTGATGTCTTACCTTGCTGTACAATTCTTCCCACAATCGATTCTCTTTGAGTAACTGGTCGTGTATGAGGAGACGGATCACGAGAAGGTGCACGTTTTTTATCCAAGGCACGTCGTCTATCTGCAATCGTTTGACGATGTTTCACTGTTCTTTGTTTTGTTGCTTTTTGTCTTTGTTCTTTTGCTTGTACCACACCTTCTTTAAAATCGTGAACTGGCTTTTTCAACTGTTCTTTTCCTTGCATCACTGCATATTTTGTACTCGTTGGTAAATCAATTAATTGTTCTTTTCGGTGTTTAACATTTGCCCGAACCTGATTTTTTGTACCAAGCACTTTTCCTGTATAAATGATAGTTTAGAAATGTACAAAAGTGATTAGATAAGAATGTACAAAACTAACTCGCTACTGCATAATAATCTGGGGTAATTATTATGCACATACAACTAAATGTAAATACAAATATTGAAGTGAATGAACTTACGGACTTACCAAAACTAAAGCT